>JALYSW010000004.1 GCA_030854615.1 Gemmatimonadota bacterium | reverse complement strand
GACCGCCGAGCTCTCGCAGTTCTTCCGCACCAAACGTGATGGCGTCTCGTACGTGCTCGATGCCGTCGCGAACGCCTTCCCCGCCGCGCGCATCCTCGTCTACGCCGTCGACGGCCGCTTCCTCGATGTCGCCGACGCGCGCATCGTGCCGCTCCTCGTTGCCGCCTCGAACTGGGCCGCGACCGCCGCCCTCGTCGCGTCGCTCGTCCCCGACGCGATTCTCGTCGACGTCGGCACCACCACCACCGACATCATCCCGATCATCTCCGGACGCGTCGTCGCCGAAGGGCGCACCGATCCCGAGCGCCTTCTCTCCGGCGAGCTCCTCTACCTCGGCGCCGTACGCACGCCCGTGGAAGCGATCACGCATCGGGTGCCGTTGCACGATGGGCTCGCCGGCGTCTCCGCGGAGTCGTTTGCGCTCTCGGGCGACATCCACCTGTGGCGTGGTGAGCTCCCGCCGGAAGGCTACACCGCGCCGACGCCTGACTCCCGCCCCGCCACGCGCGACTTCGCCGGCGAGCGCATCGCACGCGTCGTCTGCGCCGATCGCGAGCTCCTCGACGACTCCGACATCGACCGCATCGCCGCCTTCGTCGCCGACACGATGATCGCGCGCATCGCGGCGTCGATCACGCGCGTCCGCGAGCGTCACCCGCACCTCGCCACCGCCGTCATCGCCGGACACGGTTCCTTCCTCGCGCGCGCGGCCGCGCGGCGCGCGGGACTCCACATCGCCAGCGACGATCTCATCTCCGCCGGCGCACCGCGCGCCGCCGGCGCCGAGACCGCCTTCGCCGTCGCGCGCCTCTGCGAGCGCTGGCTCGACTCACCTCCGTGACCATCACCATCGACGCCGTCGTGAAGGTCGGTGGCGCACTCCTCGAGATCGACGGCGCGCTCGCCCGCACGCTCTCCGCCCTCGAGCTCATCGCGCGCGAACACACGCTGCTCATCGTCCCGGGCGGCGGCCCCTTCGCCGACGCCGTCCGTGCGGCCGACGCCCGCCACACCCTCACCGACGACGACGCGCACTGGATGGCCATCCTCGCCATGGAGCAGCTCGCCCTGCTCCTCGCCTCGCGTATCCGCAACGCCGAGATCGTCCATCGCCACGGCGAGATCGAGCGCGCACTCCTGCGAGGGAAAATCCCGGTGCTCGCACCCCACCGCTGGCTCCGCGAAGCCGATCCGCTCCCGCACACATGGGACGTCACCAGCGACAGCATCGCGGCGTGGGTCACGTCGAGCGTCGGCGCGCGACAGCTGATCCTCGTCAAACCCGATGCGCATGATGCCCACACCGTCGTCGACCGCTACTTCGATCGTGCACGCCCTCCGTCGATGAAGTGCACGATCGTAACCCCGGACATGCTCAGCGGAAACTGGTTTCCCGGCTGAGATCGCGCGCGCTCGCGAGCGAGTCGCCGCGATGCACGCGCAGCAGATCGCGCGCAGTCACCAGCTCGCGCACCTTGCTCTCGCGCACGCGCCCCTCGCGTCCATGCTCGCACGCCGCGCCGCGCACCCCCACGATCTCCGCCCCCGCCTCGTAAGCGAACGCCATGTCGTCGACGGTGATCCGTCCCGCGAGCGCCACCAGCAGCGATCGCTCCCGTGCCTCTTGCACGAGCGACCCCAGCGCGGCACGGCCGAGGCACCCAAAGAGTCCCGCGCCATCCTTCCGTACCGTATCCACCAACACCCCCATCGCTCCCTCAGCCGCCGCCGCCGCGAGCACCGTCGACGGCGCCGCTCCACCCACCTCGTCCCAATCGGCGTACGCGACGGCGACCACCGCGCATGGCGACGACGGCAGCAGCGCGCCATCCATCACGCGCGCCAGCCTCGCACGCACGGCGCCGATCTCGCGCACGTCCGCGAAGCCCACCTTCACGAACATCGCCCCGGCCTCCGCCGCCTCGCGCGACGCGCTCGCCAACGAGTCGACGTCGCCCGAATCGCCGAGCGCCGCACTCACCGGCCGCATCCCGTTCACCGCCGCGAGGATCTCGCGCAGCACACCGACACGCACCGCACCGAGGGCGCCGAGCGCGGGCTCCTTCGCGTCGATGATCTCCGCACCCCCCGCCAACGCGGCGCGGGCCTCCTCCGCATCGCGAACGCTCACCAGCAGACGCATGCACTCCCCCTTGTTCCGTCCATGCATCCCGCACTTATTAGTGCAGTTCCGCCGGTAAGCTTGCATCATTTTCGGGAGCGCCACCAGTTGTCTTCTCTCGCCGGCAAGGTCGCGCTCGTGACCGGTGCATCCACCGGAATCGGCCGCGCAATTGCCCTCGCGCTGGCCCACGCCGGCGCCGACGTCGCCATCACGTATCGCACCGGCCGCCACGACGCCACCGAAGTCGCGACGGAGATCGAGCGCGCCGGCCGCCGCGCCGCCGTCTTCCAACTCGAGCTCGCCGACCCCGCCTCGATATCTACACTGGCGCGCGACCTCGCCGACCAGTTCGAGCGCGTCGACATCTGGGTCAACAGCGCAGGCGCCGACATCCTCACCGGCGACGATGCGAAGAAGTCGCGTCTCGAGAAACTCGACCAACTGCTCACGGTGGACCTGCGAGGCACCATCCTCGCATCGTGGGAAGCCGCACGCATCATGAAGGAGCAGCCAGACGGCGGCGTGATCATCAACATGAGCTGGGATCACGTCCTCTTCGGCTTCGAAGGTACCAACCCCCAGATGTTCTCCGCCGTGAAGGGAGGAATCCTCAGCTTCAGCAAGTCGCTCGCACGCTCCGTCGCGCCGAAGATCCGCGTGAACATCCTGGGCCCCGGCTGGATCGAGACGGAGTTCGCTTCGACGACGATGGATCCCGAGTACTACCGCAACGTGGTCGAGACCACGCCGCTCAAGCGGTGGGGGACAGCAGAGGACGTCGCCCGCGCCGCGGTTTTTCTCGCATCCCCCGATTCTGCATTTCTGACGGGACAGATGCTGATGATCGGCGGCGGCGTGGTAATGTGAAGTACTACCTGTGAGGAGCAGCCCACGATGGTGAGGAAGGATCCGACGTACACGGAAGAGCAGATCGCCGAGCAGCTGCGCACACTGCCGGAGTGGTACTACGAGGACAAGTGGATCCGCCGGCAGTACAGGACGGACGGGTGGCCGACGACGTTGATGCTCGTCAATGCCATCGCGTTCGTCGCGGAGGCGGCGTTCCATCATCCCGATCTCACGGTGACGTGGGCGAAGGTGGGCGTGAAGCTGCAGACGCACTCCGCCGGCGGCATCACCGACAAGGACTTCGAGCTCGCGCATAAAATCGAAGACGCCGTGCTCTGGCGCCCCGAGAGCGGGCGCACCACCGGCCTCGAGGGAACGCCGAACAAGTTCGTTCGGGGCGGCGATCCGAAGTAAGTGACTGCGGTCGCATCGCCGTCGCGCGTTCTCTTCGTCACCGGGAAGCTCGCCGAGCCGGCGCTGCGCAGCGCGCTGGCGTCGATGCAGGCGCCGTTCGCGGCCGACATCGCGATGCTGCCGATCACGGTCGCCGCGCTCATGACCACCGACTGGATCGCGAAGCATCTCGCGGTCCCTGCGGGAACGGATCTCGTGCTCATCCCGGGTCTCTGCGAAGGCGCGACGCAGTCGATCGCCGACCGCTTCTCCGTGCGCGTCGAGAAGGGCCCGAAGGATCTGCGCGAGATCCCGGAGTACTTCGGACAGGCCGCCGCGCGCGAGGTCTATGGCGCGTGGGACATCGAGATCATCGCAGAGATCAACAACGCCCCGCGGCTCACGCGCGCAGAGATCGTACGTGAGGCAATGCGCTTTCGCGACGCGGGCGCCGACTACATCGACATCGGGTGCACTCCCGGGCGCGCGTTCCCCAAGCTCGGCGATGTCGTGCGGGAGCTCGTCGCCGAAGGGATCCGCGTGAGCATCGACACGTTCAACGCCGAGGAGATCCGCACCGCGGTCGACGCAGGCGCCACGCTCGTTCTCAGCATCAACGGCGGCAATCTGGACATCGCACCCGAGCTCGCTGGACGCAACGTGCGCGTCGTCGCGCTACCGAACTTCGGTGAGCCGATCGAAACGATCACTCCCACGCTCGAGCGTCTCGATGAGCTGAAGATCCCGTATCTCATCGACCCGATCGTCGAGCCGATCGGATTCGGCTTCATGGCCTCCCTCGAGCGCTACGCCGAAGCGAGACGGCGATGGCCGAACGCCGAGATGATGATGGGGATCGGGAACATTACCGAGCTCACGGCAGCGGACTCCACCGGCGTCAATGCGCTTCTCATCGCCATCTGCCAGGAGCTCGGCGTTCGCGCCGTGCTCACGACGGAGGTCATTCCCTGGGCGCATGGCTCGGTGCGCGAGATCGACATCGCGCGCCGACTCATGCATCACGCGGTGACGAAGAGGGTGCCGCCCAAGCGCGTCGACAACCGTCTCGTCACGATCAAGGATCCGAAGATCCTCGAGTACTCCGAGGCGGAGCTACGCAAGCTGCAGCAGGCCATCAAGGATCCGAACTTTCGCATCTTCACGGACCGCGACACGATCACGGTGCTCAATCGCGATCTCTTCGTGCGCGGCACGGACATCCAGGAAATATTCCTGCAGCTCGGCGTCGACGAAGCGACGCACGCGTTCTATCTCGGAAAGGAGCTCGCCAAGGCGAAGCTCGCGATCACCCTCGGGAAGACGTACCGGCAGGAGGGCTCACTCTCGTGGGGCTACCTCACCCCGCCGGACGACGTAAAGTCGGAGCACGTGAAGCTGACGCAGCGTTCGCGGCGCGCGGCCGCGGCGCCCCCTGCGCCCTCTTCGCCCCCCGGGGACGACCCTTCGGCCACATGAGCACGCCCCGCGTTCATCAGCTCATCCCCGTCCCCGATCCGGTCGAGACGTGCGCGCGTTTCCGCGGGCTGCCATACCTCCTCTTCCTCGACAGCGCACGCGACGCCGAGCGATTGGGACGCTACTCCTTCCTCGCCGCGGACCCCGCGCTCGTCGTACACGGCAAGGGCGCGCACGCGTGGGTGCTCGACACGCGCACCGGCACAGAGACTCCCGTCGCGACGCACGCGATGGCCGCCGTGCGCGAGCTGCTCGCCCCACACCACGCCGATCCGATCCCCGACCTTCCGCCATTTCAGGGCGGCGCCGCCGGCTATCTCGCCTACGACTGGGGCGCCGTGCTCGAGCGCCTCCCGTCGCCGCGCTGGGACGACCTCGCGATCCCGGACGTGATCTTTCCTGTCTACGACTGGGTGATCGCGTGGGACCACCTCGAGCACCGCGCCTGGATCGTCTCCACGGGAATGCCCCAGAGTGACACGGAGAAAGCTCAGTACTGTGAGAGTCGCTTGAGAGGTGTTTTGGATCGCCTGGGTTCGTATTCTCTTAGTACTGAGGTAAAAACTCTGTTCTCATTATCGAGCGCCCAGCCTATCGGCGCACCACTCGATCCCGCGCCCTCCTACCCGGTCTCCGACACCGACCTCCCGCTGCATCTCGACCTCCGCTCCTCCTTCACCCATCGCGGCTATCTGGACGCACTCACTCGCGTCCGCGAGTACATCGTCGCCGGAGACATCTTCCAGGCGAATCTCTCCCAGCGCTTCGAGGCCCCGCTCACCGAATCACCGTGGGCGCTCTACCAACGGCTCCGCGGCATCAACCCCGCGCCCTTCGCCGCCTTCCTCGACTTCGGCGCCGTCACCGTCGCCAGCGCCTCCCCCGAGCGCTTCCTTCGCCTCGACGGCGCGCGCCAGATCGAAGCCCGCCCGATCAAGGGCACACGCCCCCGCGGCGTCTATCCCGCCCACGACGCTGCGCTCGGCCGCGCCCTCCAGGAGAGCGAAAAGGATAGAGCCGAGAACCTGATGATCGTCGACCTCATGCGGAACGACCTTTCCCGCGTCGCACTCCCCGGCAGCGTCCGCGTGCCCGAGCTCTTCGCCCTCGAGCGCTACGCCACCGTCCACCATCTCGTCTCCACCGTCACCGGTACCCTCGAGCCCGGGCGCGATGCCATCGATCTCCTCTGCGCCACCTTTCCCGGCGGCTCGATCACCGGCGCGCCGAAGGTCCGCGCGATGGAGATCATCGCCGAACTCGAACCCTCCCGCCGCGGCGTCTACTGCGGGTCGATCGGCTACGTCTCCGTCACCGGCGTCATGGACACCAGCATCGTCATCCGCACCTATCAGGCTGTCCACGGACGGGTATACTTTTCCGCAGGCGGCGGCATCGTCGCCGACTCCGATCCCGAGCAGGAATATCGCGAGACCTTCGACAAGGCCCGCGCCCTGATCCGGGCGCTCTCGGCCTAGCGGCCCTCGGAGATCGACCTCTCGCGCGGGATCTCGTACGGCGTGATTCTCCTCCTCGACAACTACGACTCGTTCGTCTACAACCTCTCGCGCTACGTGCGCGAGCTCGGCGAACATCCCGTGGTCGTTCGGAACGACGCGATCTCCATCGACGAGATCCGCGAGCTCGACCCCACGCACATCATCGTCTCGCCCGGCCCATGCTCTCCCGCCGAGGCCGGTATCTCCGTATCCGTCATCCGCGAGTTCGGCCCGACCATCCCCATCCTCGGCGTCTGCCTGGGCCATCAGGCGATCGGCACCGCGTATGGCGCCGAAGTCGTGCGCGCGCGCAAACCGATGCACGGGAAGACGTCGCGCATTCATCACGACGGTAGCGAGCTGTTCGCCGGCGTCCCTTCACCCTTCATCGCGACGCGCTACCACTCGCTCGTCATCGCGCCGGACTCGCTCCCACCGACACTCCGCGTCACCGCAACATCCGAGGACGGCGAGATCATGGCCGTCGCACATCGCACCGATCCCGTCGTCGGCGTGCAGTTCCACCCGGAGTCCGCGCTCACGGAGCACGGCTACTGGTTGATCGACCACTTCCTGCACGGCGACCGCGGGAACGAGCGTTCGCTCCCCGATCGCGCCGATCTCGCCCTCGCGCCCGCCGCATCGACGGAATCCACGGTGCCCCCCGTGGAGCTCGTGCGATGATCTTCTGGCTCAATGGCGTCGAGAGATCTATCGACGAGCCGCAGCTCTCGCCGCTCGACCGCGGCTTCACGCTCGCCGACGGACTCTTCGAGACGATGCGCATGACGAACGGAGTCATCTTCCGCCTCGACGCGCATCTCGATCGCCTCTGCATTGGCGCGCGCATCCTCGGCATCCCGATCGCGCCCACGCTCCGGGACCACGTTGCCGCCTCGGCGCGCACCGCGCACACAGCGGGCTACGCGCACGCGAGCGTCCGCCTCACCGTCACGCGCGGTCCCGCGCCGCCGGGGCTCGCGCCCCCTCCGCATCCAGCACCCACCATCGCGCTGACCATGGCTCCGTTCGCACCGCCCGACATGCCGCGCCCCCTCGTCGCCGCGATGGCGAGCGCGCGCCGCAACGAGTACGCGCTCACCTCGGGGATCAAGACGCTCTCCTACACCGAGTCCGTGCTCGCGCTCGCGCAGGCGAAGGCCGCCGGCGCCGACGACGCGATCTTCCTCGACACGGCCGGCCACGTCTCCGAGGCAACCGCGAGCAACATCTTCGCGATGATCGACGGCACGCTCGTCACGCCACCCCTCTCCTGCGGCGTGCTCCCCGGCATCACGCGCGCCGCAGTGCTCGAGCTCGCGCACGCGCTCGAGATAAACACGACGGAGCGCGAGATGGCCGAGCCCGAGCTGGCGATGGCGAGCGAGCTCTTTCTCACGAGCTCCATCCGCGAGATCGCACCGCTCGTTCGCGTCGCGACCACGGCGATCGGCATGGGCCGCTGCGGCCCGGTCACGCAGCGCATCATCGAAGCCTACGCCGCGCTCGTGCGCGAGGAGTGTCGCACATGATCATCGAAGCGATCATCACGACCATGGACGAAGCCGGCGTCGTGAACTTCGCGCCGATGGGCGTCGAGTGGGGTGACGACCGCATCGTCGTCAAGCCATTCCTCGAGACGACGACCTTTCGCAACCTCCGCGACACCGGCGCCGCGGTCGTCAATCTCACCGACGACATCATGCTCTTCGCCCGCGCCGCGATCTCGAGCCCGCAGTATCCCGCCGTCCCTGCGGTGCGCGTGCGGGGCGTGGTGCTCGAGGCCGCGTGCTCCTGGCGCGAGCTCGAGATGCGCCACATCGACGCGACGCCGCCGCGCTCGCGCATCGACACCGCCGTCGTGCACAGCGGCGCGCGCCGCGAGTTCATCGGCTTCAATCGCGCGCGCAACGCCGTGCTCGAGACTGCGATCGTCGCCACGCGGACGCACCTCCTCTCGGCCGCCGCGATCCGCGCGGATGTCGCGCGGCTGCAGATCATCGTCGACAAGACCGCCGGCGACCGCGAGCACGAGGCGATGGTGCTGCTCACCGATCACATCGAGAGCAAGCTCGCTACCCTCGCCGCCGCGCAATCTGCCGGTGGCTGACGGCCTCGCGATAGACGGTATGGTCCACATCGAGGCGCCCGCGCGCCTCCACTTCGGGATGCTCGATCTCCGCGGCTCGCTCGGACGCCGCTTCGGCGGGATCGGCGCCGGCGTCTTCGATCCGTCACTCCTGATCGAGGTCGAGCGTGCCGACGTGGTCGAGGCGGAGGGAGCGGAATCGGAGCGAGCGGCGGCGTTCGCGACGCGCTATTTGGATTCCCAGGGAATTAGGAGCGGTGTGCGAATATTGATTCGCCACGCAATTCCCAGCCACGCGGGGCTCGGCTCCGGCACGCAGCTCGCGCTCGCTGTCTCGCGCGCAATCGCCGAGCTCTACGAACGCGACACGAGCACGGGCGTGCTCGCCGCCGCCGTCGGCCGGGCACGCCGCTCGGCGATCGGAAGCTGGCTCTTCGACGGCGGCGGGTTCGTCGTCGAGGGCGGTCGGAGCGAAGGCGGGGATCGCATTGCGCCGCTGCTCGCGCGGATCGCGATCCCCGAGTCGTGGCGATGCGTGCTGGTCGTGCCGCGAAGCTCCGAGGGGATAAGCGGCAAGAGAGAAGTGGAGGCCTTCAAGGAGCTCCCCTCGCCGCCGCTGCGCGAGGTGGAGCATGTCTCCCACCTCGTGGTCATGTCGATGCTTCCCGCGCTCGTAGACGGCGACCTGGGTGCCTTCGGGAGCGCGATCACGGAGATCCAGCAGATCAACGGCGGATGGTTCGCTCCGGCGCAGGGCGGCCCCTTCGCGACAGGAGCATCCACCGAGCTGATCGGCAAGTTGAGCGATTGGGGTGCGGCGGGTGTAGGACAGAGCTCGTGGGGCCCCGCGGTCTATGGTATCGTCGACGGCGATGATGCGGCCTCAGCGCTCGCCTTTGAGGCGCGCGCATACCTCAACGGCAACGGTTCCGTTTACGTCAATCAGTTTGCAGGGACCGGCGCGCGCGTGAGCGTTCGCGATCTCCAATCGGTCCGCGCCTGACCGCTCTGCGTCGCCACCCTGGCGGCAATTACGATTTTCGAGGATACGATGCCCGACTTCACAACGATGCGCGCACCACAGAAATGGATCGCAGCACAACGCATGGTCGTCGGCGTCTGGTTCGGAAAGGGCATCCTGACGAAGATCACGATCGCCCTCGCGAGCGGCTTCTTCCCGCTACCCGCGGCGACCGCGCGTTGGCAGGGCGTGATGCCGAAGCTCATCGCGAAGTACGCGGCCGACAATCCGTTCCCATGGTACAAGAGCTTCCTGCTCGACACCGTCGTTCCAAACTCGCACGTCTTCGCGACGCTCACGGCATTCGGCGAGGTCGCCGTCGGCATTTCGCTCCTCTTCGGACTCCTCACCCCACTCGGCGCCTTCGTCGGCCTGCTGCAGGTGATCTTCTACGGAATGGCCGTGCAGCAGCAGAGCTCCGGACAGCAGGGCTTCCACATCATACTGGCCACGATGATGCTGACCTTCTTCTTCGCGCGCGCGGGACGCACGTGGGGCATCGATGCGAAGCTGCGAGAGCGGTGGCCCCAGTCAAGACTCGTGCGACTACTGACCTAGTCTTCGCTGTCCTCAGCGTTACGCCGGACGTGTGGCACGTCTAGCGTCGTCAGCATCGATCGATGCTGCTCGAGACGCGCGATCGAGGCCATGACCGAATCGCGCCCGTCGGCGTGCGCCGTGCGCGCGCGCTCGAGCGCAGTTCCCGCCATCTCGACGGCCCGCGCGAGCGCGCCTCGGATCTCGGACTCCAGAAGCCGGCGGCTCTCGACCACTCGTGCCATGACGTCCCCCTCGACGCGCGATGCATTCGTCTCGAGGAGCTTGGCGAGGAAGGCGTGCGCTGCACGCTCGGTGCGACGCACGACGAACGCGCGGGGTGCGATGGCATTCAACACGCCTCGCACGGCGGGACCGAGTCCCGCGGGCGCAGCGAGTTGTTCATACGAGTGAAAGTGAAATTGACGACGCCCTCGAAGACGCGCTCCCTCCGCGAACCTCGCGGGGAGATCTTCCAGATCGGAGGCCGTGACCGCGTGTGCCGCTCCGACATCACGAGTTGCCTCATTCGCCAGCGCGACGAAGCGTGACGCGGCGGATATATACACCTCGTTTGCGACGACCTCCGAATCGGCGAGGAATGGCTCGATTGTCTCGCGGGCAACGTTCTGGGCCGCGATGAAAGACGTCCGCCGCATGCGCGCGGGCGACACGCCGAGAGCCGACAGGCGCTCCTGTAGCTCTCGCGACGCGGGCGGCGCGGCCTCCTCGAGAAAGCGCCGCCTGCGATCCTGAAAAACCCTGGCTACTCTCGTCTCTTCGGCCGCCATCAACGGGCCCAGATCGGCATGCGACTGCACCGCTGTGGCAGCGCGCTTCCTGAGATCGATCAAGCGCCGCTCCGATTCTTCGAACGGTTGCGTCAGCGCGAGCATCTCCTCATCGATGAGGGCGAGCAAACTCGCAGTTATCCGCGCGATGCCGCGATTGATGGACGCGCGAACGATCGCGCGACCGGATCTCTCCGAGAGCTCTCGAAGTGAGCAAAGCAGCGCTTCCCAGTCCCGTTTTGGCCCCCTGCCATCCAGCTGCTCGAGAGCGCTGACTGCAAAGACGCGTGCCTCGGCGATCGAGGGCGATGACGCGCGCAACCGCCTTGTGAGCACTTGCGTGGTGAACGCCCTCGCCTCTTCCCGCTCCGCATAGAATCGTCCATCGGACTCGCGCTCGCGCAACGCCGCGGTTTCATCTCGAACCCGATGCGCATCCAATTCGGCAGCCACTGCATCCAGTCGCTCGAAGATGTCAGGCGATCGCGTCTGGCCGCGCTCGTCCGCGGAAAGCACGGCGATAGATGGCACTCGCTGCCCAAGGCGCGTCGCAGCAGGTGCGCCTGAGGATGTGCGCTTCACGTATGCAGGCCTCAGGTATTGCGATGACCGTCGCTTCGACCGTCGCTTGATCCAGCTCCGCGAGCGCCTGCTCGATCATCGAGAAATCGTGCTCCGCCGCGGGCGAAAGTAGCAGGGCCTGCGTGTGTACCGATTCCTCTTCCCTGTTCGCCAAATCCCACGAATCGTCTGATGCTCTCATGGTCAGCTCGTCGAGCGCGCCGCGGCCCCACTCATACAATGCGCTGCCATAGCGCCGAAGCGCCGCCTTCAACGGCTCCCGGATCGTCTCCAACCGGTGCAGCGCCATTTTTCGTCCGACGACGCGCCGCGCGATGGGAGGCGACGGCATGCTCGGCAGCGTGTCGAGAATCTCCGGATCGAAGAGTGGTGGCACCCGGCGATGCCGGGACCACTCGGTAGCCCTCGCCTCTGTATTACCCTCGTCCTCTTCCGCACCGGCCAGCGCAACGCCGTCGACCGCCTCCCGAACTACCCTTAACGAGTCGCTCGCGCGCGCGATTATCGCAGCGCGAGCCGCCGCGACGCCATCACGCTGCCCCGCCCATGCCCGCACAACCGCATCAGCCGCGGTGTCGAGGATCTCTGATGCCATCCCGGGAAGCCGGTCCGTCTCGGCACGTAACGTCGCCATCGCCCGTGCGCGCGCTCGATGCGAAAGCATTGTCCGCTCGTCTGGCCCCGCCAGCGCAGCCTCAGCCCGCGGAGCATCCCCTCCAGATTCTACGCCCGTCTTCGCCGCGACTTCTTCCCGCGCTTGAAGCGCGCGCGCAACTGCATCAGCTAGCCGGTGCAGTCGTGAAACGAGCGCACGGCGAGCCGCTCGGGCGTGATCCAGTCCGAGCGGCGCCAGTGCTCGCATGCGAAAATCGTCGAGGCTCGATTCGTTTCCTGGCATCGTCGAGACTACATGTATCTCCAACATCGTCGAGCTCGCGTCATCGCCAAGCGTCGTTCGTAATTCGCGACGCACGTAATCGAGTGCACGTTCGATCTCGTCGGCCTCCAGCAGATCCGACTTGCTCAAGAGCACCGCGCAGCGAATCCCCGCATGGTGCAGTCCCGTGACTAGAGCGAGATCATCGTGCGTGATAGCCGTCCCGGCCGCTATGAGCACGAGCCCAAGGTCGCAGCGGGGGAGCCACGCAAATGCTGCGGCAGGCCCGCTCACGTTCAGCGACCCCACACCCGGTGTATCCAGCAGGCACAGGCCAGGTGGTACGCTAGGGGTGCGGATCCCGATGGAGCGAATACCGAGCCGATTTTCCGGGTTGCTCTCCTCCGTGGCGTAGTGCGCGATCTCGCCAATCCCGATCTCTCGGCGCTCACCGTCGAGCAGCCGTAACACTGCGCCGGCGTCACCCCGGGTGAGGCGGAGGGGAACCGCCGTTACCGGAGTCGCACCGACGGGGAGTACACGATCGCCGATCAGCGAATTGATGAGCGACGATTTTCCCGCACTCACTCGACCGAACACACCCACGTCAAACGTCGTGCTCGCAGCGCGCTCGATCGCGGCGGCAAGCAGAGGCCTCACTTCCGCAAGCGCGCGATTGCGAGTGACTTCCTCGATAGCCCGCAGGACAGAACCCGATTCACCGGCGATGGCGGCCGCGCGCTTCGCGAGCCCCGCCTCCTCGTGCTCCTGCAGCGCTTGGCGCGCACGTTTGAGCAGTGCGCGCAGATCCGCGGCGAGCGCCTCCAGCACTCCGGCACTTTCCGAGTCGACACTTCCGTATCCCGCAAGACCGGACGGAGTCAGCCCGGAAAGCGCGATGTCTGCGAATGTCAGTGATGTTGACGCACTCCATCTCGCCGAAATTTCTTGCTCGGGACGTGGCATGCGAAGCCTGTCGAGCGCACTAAGCATCCGTGTCCGAATGAGAGCGACGAAGGATTGGATGAGTCGCGCCTCCTCAGGCGCGAGATCGGCACGCTCTCTTGCGAAGGGCGACAGATCCGACCGCGCGACCTTGTCGATCGATTGAAGAATCGTCTCGACGCTGGCGAACGTGGCTTCAATGTGACGAGCTTGATGCTCGTTGAGCCTACACATGGTTTTCCTTCCGTCGCGCGACATCGCACGCATGGCGAATAAAAAGAGCCCCTACGCGAGTTCCGTAGGGGCCATTAGCCTGCTGATGCCAGGCGGTTTGAGGTGAGCTCCATCACCTTTCTTTCGCTTCAGAATTCGTATGATAAAATATTACCCTGATGCTCCCGCTCGGTGCTCACGCCCGAGCGCTGTTCCCTCTTCTTCTCCGGAGACGCTCGACGATGGCCTCGTAGACGGCCGTCGATTCTTACGGATTCACGCCGCCCGCCATGTGCGGGCGTCCCGGATAGAGGCGGTTCGTGCTGCGCGCGGTGATGTACAGCCAAAGGTCTTCTATCTGCTCGGGCGACAGAAGCTCTCTCCACGCCGGCATGCCCAGCGCCGTGCGCCCGTAGGTAACAGTCGGGATGAAGACATCGTGCGTCACGCGTCCTTCGCTGCTGACGGATTGACGGAGATTCGGCGCGATGCCACCTCCCATCGCGTCGACACCATGGCAGCGATAACAGTACACGGCAAACATCTTCCACCCCTGGTATTCCTGCGGGGAGACGAGAAGATGATCCGTTGCATTGGCCGCCGAGGCGGTCTTCGAAGTATCCGTGGTTGCCGCCGCTGCCTTCTTCGAGCTGTCCGTCTTGGCAGCCTTCTGCCCCGTGTCCGACGCGGCAGCAGGAGCCGCCGCCGGCGCTGCTTCGGGCTTCGCAGCCGTCGCGCTGACCGGATGCGCGACCGTGCGAACCTTGTGAGGCGTCGTCGACGCCGCTGGCGCCGATGGCTTTGCAGTCACCTTTGCCTCGCCCGTCGTCACATTGGTTGCCGCAATCGACGGATTCGCCTTCGACTCCGCCGAGATCGTCGTCTCACCCGTCGATACGCTCTCCACCGGCGACGCCGATTGAGCGGCCGCGGCCCTAGTAGTCGCAGTCGTTGCGGAGTCAGCCGAGGCGACGACCGTGGTGTCGGTCTTCGCAGCATCCCCGTGCGCGCAAGCGGTCGCGAAGCCGAGTGCGCTTCCCACGAGAATCACGCGTGCAAGCAGTGAGAGTGGAGAAGACATGGGGAGCTCGAGACAACGCTTCATCGACATGCTGGGTTGCTCCTGTACATTGCCGTAACGGATGGTCGCTCAGCGCGTGGTGCCCACTGTAGGCACGTTGTATTCCATCAGGATTTTGTCGATCTCCGGCTTCTTCCGTACCAGTATCTCATCGATCAGCGAGCGCAGCTCGCGGTCGGAGCGCCGCGTGCCGATCGCAATCGAGTACGCGAACGGCAGGATTACGCTGTCGGAATCCGGAAGTGGTGTCAAGGTCATCGGAACGCCGGACTGCTTGGCAAACCACCCAGCGAGCGGCCCCCAGACGAGTGCGACGTCGATGTTTCCCTTGGCGAGAGAGTCGATGATCTCGCCGGGGCGATGCTCGTCATTGTAGAAACCCGGAAAGCCGACGACTCCGATACCTGTAATCCCATGCGCGCTCAACGCGTGCGCGGGCGGTGTATTCGTGTAGTCCCCGTCCAGCAGATTGACGCCCACTCGCAGCTTCTTGAGACGGGGATCGTCGAGCGATGTGATTCCGAGCTTCCTGTCGGTGCGCGTCACTATGTAATACGTAGAGCGATAGTACGGCTTCGAGGTTGCAACGGGATCGAATCCCACAGGCACGCCGATCACTACATCGCACGCCCCGGCACCCAGCGTGTTGCGCAAATAGCCACGCCTGCTCGGCCACCACGCATACGACACGCTGTCCCCGAGCTCGTGGGCGATCAAGTCGGCGATCTTGTTGTCGAATCCTTCGCGCTTCGTGTTCGTGAACGGCATGTTTTGCGGATCAGCACAGACCCTGAAGTTGTGCTTCTGCTTCCACATGCTGTCTGGGCTGAGAAGGATCGTCGGCTCCTTCGTTTCCTGCGCTGCTGCTCGTCCCGCGAAGCCTGCGATAAAAGCAAGCGCAACAATGGCGCTTCCCTTCATGAGTATTCCGAGTCTCGTGTGCATCCATTTCATACGATCGCTGCCGATTCGAGTTCCCGGAGGGTACGAACAAACCCGGTGCCGAAGCAAGCTTCGACACCGGGTTTTTTGTTCGTGGTACAGCCAGGCAGAGTTACTTCTTGCCCATTCCGTCGAGCGCGAACACCGTAAGCACACCACCCTGGTTGGAGTAGCTGCCTACGTCACCGAAGGCACCGAGCGCGCCGAGGCCGGCGGTCGGATCTTCAGCGCCGATGCCGGCAGCAACGCCGATGCCGGCCCAGCCTCCGATACCGGAGAGGATCGCGACGTACTGCTTGCCATCAGGACCGACGTAGGTCATCGGGTTGCCGATGATGCCGGAGGGCGTCTTGAACTGCCAGAGCACCGTACCCGTCTTCGCATCGACCGCCTTCAGCCAGCCTTCCATCGTGCCGTAGAAAACCAGTCCGCCGCCGGTGGTCATTGCGCCGCCGTAGGCTGCCAGATTCTCCTTGATGCTCCACTTGATCGCGCCGGCCATCGGATCCCAGGCAATGAAGGCACCGCGGTTTCCACCGGGGCCCGGGAACATGCGAACGATCGCACCGACGTACGGCTGGCCCGCGGCATACTTCACCTCGACGCCCTCGTAGTCCATGCAGATGTTGTTGGTCGGAACGTAGAACA
>JALYSW010000443.1 GCA_030854615.1 Gemmatimonadota bacterium | reverse complement strand
ACGTCGAAGGCGGAGACGATCGCACCAAGTCGTCGCGCCGTGGCGATCGCCTGAAGCCCGGCGACGCCCGCGCCGAGCACGAAGACGCGCGCGGGGGGGATCGAGCCGGCCGCAGTCGTGAGTGACGGGAGGAACTTCGGAAGCGCGGCGGCGCCGATGAGTACCGCCTTGTAGCCGGAGACGGTGCTCTGCGAGGAAAGCATGTCCATCGATTGTGCGCGCGTGATGCGAGGAACCTTCTCGAGAGCGAATGCCGTGATCTTCCGCGCAGTGAGCGCTTGTATCAGCTCGGCGCTGGTCGCGGCGGGGATGGAGGAGATGAGCACGCTCCCCTCGGGGAGCAGTTTCGCCTCGTCGAGCGTCGGGGGCTGCACGCGCAGCACGATCGCCGACGTTGCGTAGAGGGCGGCGGCGTCGGCCACGAGCGTGGCGCCCGCCTTCGCGAAGAGCGCGTCGGGAAAGCCGGCGGCGGTGCCCGCATCGCGCTCCACGAAGAGCGCCGCCCCCGCCTTGACGAGCTTGGCGATGCTGTCGGGGCCGAGCGCGACGCGCTGCTCGCCTGCGGTGCGCTCCTTCGCGACACCGATGTTCATTGCGCGACCACCCGCTTCAGTGCGTCGTTCATAGCCTCATCCGCTTGAGCCGCGACTACGCTACCGCGCGCCGCGACCGCTGACAAGCACTGGCGGCGAGCCCCGGGGGCACAATGCGTGCGAAAGTCAGGTTACTCGTGGCGCGAAGCAGGGCGGCGGCATGGAGATAAAGACGCTCGACTGATCCACGCCGGGAGCGGGGTGCGCGCCGGGCACCGAGTCGTCATCATTGGTGAGCCCTTCTTCGCGTGATATGACACCAGCGGGTGCGCACGATGATTCTCACGATGCCGACTCTGCAGCTGCGCGCGCCGATGCGCGCACGGTGGGGCGCATCGCGTCGCTGAACGTCTCGCCGGGCGGCGTGCCCAAGCTCCCCATTGAGAGTGCGCAGTTGCACACGCTGGGGCTCGCAGGCGACAAGCAGGCCAAGACGCGCTTTCACGGCGGCCCGATGCGCGCGATCTGTCTGTATTCGCTCGAACGGATCCACGACCTGCAGCGCGAAGGACATCCGATCGTTCCCGGATCGACGGGCGAGAACGTAACGCTCGAGGGGATCGATTGGCCGCTGCTCGTCCCCGGCGCGCGCCTCGCGCTGGGGCTGGCGCAGATCGAGGTCACGAGCTACACCGAGCCATGCGGCGTCATTCGCCGTTCGTTCAGCGACTATTCGCCGTGGCGAATCGCGCACAGCGAGCACCCCGGATGGAGCAGAGTATATGCGCGCGTGATCACCGAGGCTCTCCTGCACGTCGGCGACGTCGTGCGCATGCTCCCCGCGGGTTCCGCAACCGGATGATCGACGCCTCGCCGGCCGTCGCCGAAGCGCCGTACTTTCCCGTCTCGCGACTGAAGCTGATCGTGATGTCGGCGACGACGCTGTCGATGTATCAGATCTACTGGTTCTACCGGAACTGGCAGCTGATCAACGTGCGCAAAGGGAGCGGCGGGTCGCCGTTCTGGCGCGCCATGGCTGCTCCCCTCACGGCGCACGGGCTGTTCGCCGACGTGCGCACCGACGCGCAGTCACGCTTCGTGACGGTGAGATGGTCATCGGCGGGGCTCGCGGTGATCTACCTCGGGCTCACCCTCTGCTGCTTCCTCGAATATCCATGGTGGACCATCGCGCTCGGCTCCGTCTTCGCATTGATTCCGGTGCACGCGACGATGGAGGCGGTGAACGCGAAGGTGGCGCCTGGTGCGCCGCGCGACGATGACTTCTCCGCCATGGACGTCGTGGTGATCGTCGCCGGCATCGCACTCACCGCTTACGGGCTCTATCTCACACGCAATGCGCAAATATTCTTGGATCAGTTGATGAACGAGCTGTGAGACGCGGCGTTCGCGCCGTGCTGCTCCCCGCGCTCGCAACTCTCGCTGCGGTCTCGTGCGCGCACGACGCGGGCGCCTACGCCGACATCGTCTTTCGCGACGGCCCGGTTTACACCGTCGATTCCATGCAGCCGCGCGCGAGCGCGGTCGCGGTGACGGGCACCCGCATCGTGTTCGTCGGCGACGACGCGGGCGCCACGACGTTCATCGGGCCGAAGACGCGCGTGGTCGAGCTCGCGGGGCGCATGCTCCTCCCCGCCTTTCACGACTCGCACGTGCATCCGCTCACCGCCGGCGTCCGGATGAGCGAGTGCGCGCTCGACGATCTCACGACGCCGGCGCAGGTCGCGGACTCGATCGCGAAGTGCGCGAAGGCGAATCCCGGCGACAGCTGGTTCCGCGGCCACGGCTGGCAGCTGCCGGTGTTTCCGCACGCCAATCCGACGCGCGCGCTGCTCGACTCCCTCGTCCCCGACCGTCCTGCGTACGTGCGCGCGGCCGACGGGCATTCCGCGTGGGTGAACTCGCGTGCCCTCGCATTGACGCACATATCGGCACACACCAGGAATCCGCCAGACGGCCGCATCGAGCGTGACGCCGCGGGCAATCCGTCCGGCACACTGCGCGAGGGTGCAGCGGATCTCGTCTCGAGCCTTCTCCCCAGGATCACGGCGCAGCAGCGCGTGGATGGTCTCGCGCGCGGGATCCGCTACGCGAACTCTCTCGGCATCGTCGCGATGCAGGAGGCGAGCGCCGACAGCGACATCCTCGTCGCCTATCAGACGCTCGACAAGCGCGACTCGCTCAACGCCCGCATCGTCGCCTCGATCTACGTGGATCCCGCGGCCGGCGTCTCGCAGCTTCCGCAGATGCTCCGCCTGCGCAACCAGTTCGCCGGCAATCGCGTGCGCGCCACCAGCGCCAAGATCTTCGCCGATGGCGTCATCGAGTCGCACACCTCGGCGCTCCTCGAGCCCTATCTCGACACCCACGATCGCGGCCCCGCGAATCTCACTCCCGCTGGCTTCGACTCGCTCGCCGTCGCGCTCGACAAGGCCGGCTTCCAGATTCACGTGCATGCGATCGGCGACCGCGCCGTGCGCATGTCACTCGATGCGATCGAAGCCGCCCAGCGCGCCAACGGCGCCCGCGATGCGCGCGACCATATCGCGCACCTCGAGATGATCGACACCCTCGATCTCCCTCGTTTCAAAAAGCTCGGCGTGTACGCGAACTTCCAGGCGCTCTGGGCCTACCGCGACAGCTACATCACGGATCTCACGGAGCCCATTCTCGGCCCCGAGCGCTCGAGTCGCCTCTATCCGCTCGGCGACGTCCACGCGGCGGGGGGCACGATCGTCGGCGGCAGCGACTGGGGCGTGACGTCGCTCAATCCGCTCGAGGCCATCGAGGTGGGCGTCACGCGCTGCGACCCCGCCGCCACGATCGCGTGCGTTCCGTGGCTGCCGAAGGAGCGCGTTTCGCTCGAGACGATGATCGCCGCCTATACGATCGTCGGCGCGCGCCTCGCCTTCGACGAGAAGATCACCGGCTCGATCACCGTCGGCAAAGCCGCCGACCTCATCGTGCTCGATCACGACCTCTTTGCCATCCCGCCCGAGCAGATCTCGAAGACACACGTGCTTCTCACCCTTCTCGACGGACACGACGTCTACCGCGATGCCCGCCTCCGCTGAGGTGCGGAGCCACGACCCGTACGCGGCGCTGCGCTACTTCGATTACCGCTTCTTTCTCGCCGGACGGCTCGCCGCCAGCATGGGGTCGCAGATGATCGACGTCGCGATCGGCTGGGAGCTCTACGAGCGCACGAATCGCGCGCTCGCGCTCGGATTCGTCGGACTCGTGCAGGTCGTCCCGATCATCCTCCTCGCTCTCCCAGCCGGACACGCCGCCGATCGCTTCGACCGCAAGCGCATCGCGATGCTCTCACTGCTCCTGCTCATCGTCGGCTCCCTCGCGCTCGCCGTGATCTCGTTCACCGTCGCGCCGATCCCGCTCATTTACATCACGCTCTTCGTGATCGGCGTAGCGCTCGCATTCCATCGCCCTGCAATCGCCGCGCTCCTTCCGCAGCTCGTCCCTGCGGAAACGTTCGCGAATGCCGTGACGTGGAACAGCGTCGGCTGGCAGCTCGCGAGCGTCGTCGGTCCGGCGCTCGGCGGATTGATCATCGCGTGGCGGCACCACGCGGGCATCGTGTACGTCATCGACGCCGCGCTCATGATGGTCTTCGTCATCTGCCTCACGCAGGTTCGCGGGCAACAGGTGGCGCGTGCACGGAAGGCCGTGAACATGCAAACGTTGCTCGGCGGCGTGCGCTTCGTCTGGCACACGAAGGTGATCCTCGCGGCGATCACCCTCGACCTGTTCGCGGTCCTCTTCGGCGGCGCAACGACGCTGCTCCCGGTGTTCGCCAGGGACATCCTGCACGTCGGGCCCGAGGGCTTCGGTTGGCTTCGCGCGGCGCCGTCGCTCGGCGCGGTGTTCGTCGCCATTCTCCTCCTCGGCCGCGCGCCGATGCGGAAGGCCGGGCGGTCGCTGCTCATCGCGGTCGCCGGCTTCGGCCTCGCGACGATCGTCTTCGGTCTCTCGCGCTCCTTCCCGTTGTCGATCGCGATGTTGATCCTCGCGGGCGGATTCGACATGATAAGCGTCGTCGTGCGGCAGACGCTCGTGCAGCTGCGCACACCCGACGAGATGCGCGGGCGAGTCTCCGCGGTCAACAGCGTATTCATCGATACGTCGAACGAGTTTGGAGGATTCGAGTCGGGCGCGAGCGCGGCGCTGCTCGGCCCCGTAGTATCCGTCGTGGGTGGCGGCATCGTAACGGTGCTGGTGGTGACTGCGGTCGCCTTCGCATGGCCGGAGCTGCGCAACATGCGCGGGCTCGCGGATGACCTCCCCCAATCGTCTTCGCCCATGAAGGAGTCATGAAGTTTCTGATACGAATCGTCATCACCGCGGTCGCACTGTTGGCCGCCACGCGTCTTGTCTCCGGAATCACCTTCCAGGGAAACTGGATCGGGCTCGCCGGGGTCGCGCTCGTCTTCGGAGTGCTCAATTCGTTCGTACGCCCCGTGCTCTCCTTCCTCGCTTTTCCGCTGCTGATCCTCACTCTCGGACTGTTCACCTTCGTGCTCAACGCCGTGATGCTGCTGCTCACGGGCGCACTGGCATCGAAGCTCGGCATCGATTTCCACGTCGCCGGCTTTCGAGCGGCATTCTGGGGGGCGATCGTGGTCGGGATCGTGAGCGTTGTCCTATCGATGTTGCTCCCCGACGACGACAGGCATCGCGTGCATCAGGTAGAAGGCTGACGCGCGTGGCTCACTACGTGCGTTTGCGCGCTTGATGACGACAAGGCAGGCCGACGACGAGCGCCGCGCAAAGAAACGTCCACGCGGCACGGGACACATTCGGAAAAGTCGTGGCATCGGAGCCTTCCTCGGCGATCTCGGGCCGGGGCTAGTCACTGGTGCCGCCGATGATGATCCATCCGGAATCTCCACCTACTCGCAGGCCGGAGCCGCCTTCGGCTATGGCCTGCTCTGGACGGC
>JALYSW010000418.1 GCA_030854615.1 Gemmatimonadota bacterium | reverse complement strand
TCGGCGACGTCCCCGCCCCGGATCGCGTGCGTCTCACCGATGACACGGACGAAGACGTCGAGCACGAAGAGGGCGAGGGCGCGGTGCAGCTGTCGGAGCGGCTCTACGACGACGTGCGCTCGATGGAACGCGCGCTGGTGTCGCTGCCGGGACGGATCGCGGCGTTCGCGCTCGCGCCGGCGGATGCGCCCGCGCCGACGACGCAACTCGAGCGTCAGGCGGCGGTGCGCGAGACGCGACCCTTTCGCACATACCGATCGTCCGGCGGTCTCGACATCTGGGTGGGGCGCGGCGCGAAGTCGAACGACATCCTGACCTTCCACGAATCGTCGCCGCGCGATGTGTGGCTGCATGCGCGCGACTCGGCCGGCGCACACGTGGTGCTCCGATGGACGCGCGACGATCCGCCACCCGCGCGAGATCTGGAGGAAGCAGCGGTACTTGCTGCGTGGCACAGCAAGTCGCGCGGCTCGGCGCTCGTGCCGGTCGATTGGACGCGGCGGAAGTACGTGCGCAAGGCGAAGGGCGGCGCACCGGGGCTGGTGCTGGTCCAGCGATCCGAGACGATCTTCGTGGCGCCGGACGAGCGGGTGGAGCGGCGGCTGCGGGATACCTGATGGTGCATCCGACTGAATCGCCGGAGCGCGTGTGGATCGAGATAAGTGCGGATTCAGATGCCGATCAGGCGAGCAGCAAACTGTTCCGCATCGGCTTCGATCTTCGACCACGATCCAAAGGCGTGAGGCTCGACGCGATGGAGCTCCTTCGCATCGGAGAGATGTTTTTCCGAAGGCTCATGCTCGCGTTCGTGAACGCTGGAGGGAGAATACATGTCTTTGCGCGCGGGCTCACGAATCGCGATCAGCTTTCGACCGTAGTCGAGAGCGAGTCAGCCGTAGACAGCGTGCTCGCCGATCTCCTACTCGACCGGCCGGAATCAGTCTATCCAATCGTTGCGTGGGTTGAGCCAAAGACTCTGCGACGAAGTCGTTGGATCAGCGAAGAGGATCTCGACGATGCCGCGTCAGACTTCGAGCTTCTCGACGACTTGATTACGTCTGGGCTTCCTCGGCTCTTTCTCGATGCGGAGTTCGCGGATCTACTCGCGGATCACGCGGACGGCAACCCACTGCGCGAGTGGATCGAACGGGCCGCAGAAGGCTCCCCGAACGTGACGGTGAACGTTCGCAACTGAACTGTCGATCATCGCCTGAGAAGCGCTTAGTCCTCGTCACTCAGGTTGACATTTGCGACATGCGAAATCGCAGTCGACGTTTTTGTCCGACTAATCCGACTTTGTCCGTTTCCACCGTGTTCGTGCCTGCCGTGCGCCGCGAAGGCTATAGCAGCAGCGTATCCCAGGCCGTTACCAACTCGTGGAACGATTGAACGGAGGAGAAGCACGGATGAAACGGATACTGCAAAATCCGTTCGATCCGTGCTTCTCCTCCGTTTAATTGTTTTTCAATAGTAGTTTCTGCTACCGCTCGTCGATCGCCTTCCGCATCGCGCGCACCAGCTCCACCGCGCTCTCCACGCTCGTCTCCGCCGCGCGCACCACGGCGCTCCCCACGATCACGCCATCCGCCATCCGCGCCACAGAAGCCGCCTGCGCCGGAGTCGAGATGCCGAAGCCCACGCACACCGGGAGTGACGTCACGCTGCGCAGGCGCTCGATCGTCTCCTCGAGTCCACTCGCGATCTCGCTCTGCATGCCGGTCACGCCGAGCCTGCTGATGAGATAGACGAAGCCGCTTCCGTGCTTCGCGATCTCCGCCATGCGAGGCGCCGGCGTGGTGGGCGCGACGAGCCGAATGAAGTCGAGCGGCGACTCGCCGATCTCGCGCTCGAGCTCCGGATCGCCGCCCACGGGGAGATCGGTGACGAGCAGCCCGTGAATACCGGAGGTGGCCGCGCGTGTCAGCGCCGTCGGTCCCGCGGCGACGATCGGATTCAGATAGCTGAAGAGCACGAGTGGGACGTCGACCTTCGCCTCGAACGCAAGCTTGAGCACCCCGTCGAAGGTCATCCCCTGCTCGAGCGCGCGCTGGGAGCTCGCCTGGATCACCGGACCATCCGCGAGCGGATCCGAGAAGGGCACACCGAGCTCAATGACATCCGCGCCCGCAGCCGCGATGCCGCGCAGCAGGGCGAGCGATCGTTCCGGGTCCGGATGTCCTGCGGTGATGTAGACGACGAGGGCCTTTGCGCCGCGCTTGCGAAGCGCCGCGAACCGCTGCTCGATGAGGCTAGACGAAATAGTCGCTGATCCGGATGGCATAGCGCTCAGGGTCGGCGACCTTGATGATGGTTCGGGCAAAGCCGCCGTCGTCGTTCGACAGATTGAGATCCACGAGCACACCCGGGAAGAGCAAGTTACCCTGCGCGTCGCTGATGAGGCGTACGATGGGGCGCGCGATCGCTTCCGGCGCCGCGTTCACCGCGTGCACGATCGCCATTTCGAACGTGTCGAGCACCACCAGCGTGCCCACGGGGTAGTGCCCCACGAGGCTCATGAACGCCTTCACGAGCACCTGGTCCATCCCGCGGTGCGGATTGATGCGCATCTCCTGCAGCACGTCCGCCGGTGAGAGCGGCGTGGTTTGGTACGCGCGACGCGAGGTCGCGGCATCGAACGCATCCGCCACCGCGACCACCTTGCTGTAGATGCTCATCGTGCGCGGTCGCAGGTGCTTCGGGTAGCCGGAGAGATCGGTCTTCTTGTGATGCTCGAAGGCGACGATCATCGCGCGATAGGGCACGTCGTTCTGCCCGCGCATCGCGAACAGCTGCAACACCCCCATCCACGGGTGCCCGCAGATCGCCCGCCACTCATCCTCACTCAATCCGCTCGGCTTGTTCAGAATCTCCAGCGGCACTCGCGCCTTCCCGATGTCGTGCATCAGCGCGCCGACGCCAAGGTCGTAGAGTTGGAGCCGCGTGAGACCGAGCTTTCGCCCGAGCGCGACCGAGAAGATGCACACGTTCACGCTGTGGGTGAATGTGTACTCGTCGTAGTCACGAAGCGTCGTGAGACCGATCAGCGACGTCTCCTCGTTCAGGATCTGGTCGACGATCCCCTGCACCACGCGCTTGATCTTCTTGATGTTCGGGCTGCGTCCCATGCGCACGGAGTTGATCACTTCCTTGGTGACCGATACCGACTGCGCATACGTGCGCTTCGCTGCCTCCTTCGCCTTCTGTCGCAACTCCTCGTCGAGATTCGTCTCGCCGCCCAGCTCGAACGCCGTCACCTTCGCGGCTGCGAGCTTCTCACCGAGGGCGTAGAGGCGGCCGTCCTCGTCGCCGACGGCGGCGTTCTGCAGCAGCGTGAGGAAGACGACCCAGTCGCGGACGGCGGAGCCCTCACGAATACGGCATAGCCCGACGCCGGCGTCCTTGAAGGCGGTGATGATGCGGCTGAAGCTCGCATAGTTCTCGAGGTCCAGTCTGAGCCGCGTGGCGTTGATGAAGATGAACTCGCCGGACACGCGCAGCTCGACTTCGCGCTCGCTCCGCAGCAGCTCGTTCGAGAGCCGCACGACTTCCTGCATCGTCTTCTGCACGACGGGGTTATCGGGCGGATACATCTTCACGGTGCGTAGCGCGCCGTAGATCGCGAGCAGGAACTCGCGCCCGATTTTGCGAACGAAGCCGTCGCTCCCGCGCTCGCCGATGTTGGGCGGCGCGTGGCTCGTGGAACCGGTGGTCGTGGTGGCGGCGGCCATCGTCAGGTCTTCTCGCGCATGGCGCGATTGATCGAGCTGCGAACCATCGGATCGCGCTCGCGTTGCGCGCGACGGAGCACGTCGAGCGCATTCGCGCTGCCGATCATCCCGAGCGCGCGCGCTGCGCACGCACGAAGCTCCGGTGACGCGCGGCGGCCCCAGAAGCCGCGCTTGTTGAGCAGCTTGTCGAGCGGAGGAATGCCGGCATCCTTCGCCAGCACGCCGTAAGCCTCGAAGTACGCCATCTTCTCCGTGAGATCCGCACCCTTCACCGTCTTCCCGCGCACGACGGCCTCCACGCGCGGGAGCGCCGCGCGATGTCCGCGCAACCCGAGCGCGCGCACCGCGGAGATGCGCACGTCGCGGTCATCGTCGTCGAGCGCTGTTTCGAGCAGGCGCATCGCACCCGGCGATCCGATCTCCGAGAGGGTCTGCGCCGCGGCTTGACGGAGCACGATGTTCTTCTGATGTAGCACCTTCGACAGTGGCGCCACCGCGGCCGCAGTCTTGAGCTCACCCGCACGGCGCATCGCTTCGATCGCCACCGATGGATCGGACGAGCCGATCAGCTTCATCATCTCGGCGCTGTTCGACGACGCCATCCTCGCGGCGACACGCTCGAGTGCCGTGCGGAGCTCCGGCTTCTGCGCCTGCTTGAGCCATCCGAGCACCGTCCCGAGCACGCCGCCGCGCAGCTGGTCGAACAGCGCATCGAGCTCCGCCTGCTCGGGAATCACCTCCGACTGATCGAGCGCCTCGAGCAGCTGCGAGAGCACCGATGGATCACTGAGGCTCGTCGGCAGTGCGAGCAGCCGCGAGCGATGCGCGGGAGTGAGCGCCACTGCGCGCTTGATCAGCAGATCCGTCTCCGCGAGCAGATACGCAACCGACCCGTACGCGCCCGCTGCGAGCAGGTTCAGCATGTAGCTCTCGAGAATTCCACAGATTTCCTCGCGAACCTTCTCGCTCTCCTGCACCTCGAAGATGTCGAGCAAAATCGCCAGCACGTTCCGCGGCATGTCGATCGTCTGATCCGCCGCGACCGCGCCGCGCAGATAATCGATCTCCTTTTCGTCGAGGAAGTACAGCGTCGCGTCGAGATCCTCCATGCGCACGATCCCCGACTTCCGCTCCGGCTCCGCCGCTTCCTCTGCGCGAATGTCGTCGATGATCGGAATCGAGCGTTCCTTCGGCGGCTCGGCCGACGCATCGAAGGACGCGTGCGAGTCGAGATTGATGTCGACGAAGCGGTACTTGAGTCGCGTGAACTCCTGCTCCCAGAGCAGCGTGAGCAGATCGTCCTCTTCGGGCGCCGCGTTCCGCACGCGCTGCATGATGTAGAGGAGCGAGGTGAGCTCATCGTCCTCGATCCCCTGCGTGAGCGTCAGCTCGCGAACTCCATCCTTGAAGAACACCCACGGCACGCTCTCCGAGCGATTCGCTTCGTGCATCACCGAGCGTCCGAACCATTTGAAGTCGGACTCCGTGATTGCGAGAACGATCTCGGGAGAGTGCGGCCAGATCGGCGCAAACGCCGCGCGCAGGTTGTCGATCGCGCGCGCGTACATCGGGTTGTTCGGCAGATAGAGCTGATGCGTCTTGATCGCCCGCGCGAAATTCCGCAGCATCTCCTCGACGAGTTGAGGAGGACACGGCGGATCCGGCAGCTCGTCGAGCGTGAGCTCTGGAGGGGCGATCGTGGGAGACGTCACTTGGCTATGCGGTCCCCGAGCAACTCGCTCACCTGCGCGACGTCCTTGTCACCGCGGCCGCTGATACAGATGAGCACCGGCTGGCCGGCCGACCAGCGCGCGCGTTCCTTCACCACCCACGCGATTGCGTGCGAAGTCTCGAGCGCGGGAATGATCCCCTCCAGACGGCTCAGCGTCACGAGGCCTTCAAGCGCCTCATCGTCGCTGATCGAGACGTACATCGCACGGCCACTGTCCTTGAGGAAGGAGTGTTCGGGTCCAACGCCGGGATAGTCGAGTCCTGCGGATATCGAGTGCGCCGGGTGCACCTGCCCCGCGGCATCCTGCAGCAAATAGCTGCGCGAGCCGTGAAGCACGCCCGGCGTTCCCTTCGACAATGACGCCGAGTGCTGGTCCGTATCGAGTCCCTTGCCCGCCGCTTCTACGCCGACGAGCTCGACGTCCGCGTCATCCACGAACGGATGAAAAATTCCCATGGCGTTCGACCCTCCACCAACACAGGCCACGACGGTCGCCGGAAGGCGCCCGACCTGCGCGAGCATCTGCGCCCGTGCTTCACGTCCGATCACTGCCTGAAAATCACGTACCATGCGTGGATATGGTGCGGGTCCGACAACAGAGCCGATGATATAGTGACTGTCCGTGACGTTGGTGACCCAATCCCGAATCGCCTCGGTGGTCGCATCCTTTAAGGTGCGTGTTCCCGACGTCACCGGGATCACTTCCGCGCCCATCAACCGCATGCGGAAGACATTCAGCGCCTGTCGCCGCATGTCTTCCTCGCCCATGTACACCACGCACTGCAATCCGAAACGCGCGCAGATCGTAGCGGTCGCAACACCGTGCTGCCCCGCTCCCGTCTCGGCGACGATTCTGCGCTTTCCCATCCGTCGCGCGAGCAGCGCCTGCCCAACCGTGTTGTTGATCTTGTGCGCGCCCGTGTGGTTCAAATCCTCTCGCTTGAGCAGCACCGGCGCGCCTACCAGCGCGGAGAGTCGAGGGGCGTCGCTCAATGGAGATGGACGACCGACATAAGTAGCAAGCAAATTGTCCAGTTCGGCAACAAAGTCCGAATCCAGCATCGCTTCGGCGAGCGCCGCCTCCAGACCATCAAGCGCGGGAATGAGCGTTTCGGGGACATATCGGCCCCCGTAGCTGCCGAAGCGGTCCCCCGTTCCAACGGCGGTCATCGCAGCACTCCCGCTCGCCGCACCGAATCCATGAACTCCGCCATTCGCGCGTAATCCTTCATTCCCGGTGAGCTTTCCACCCCTGACGAAACATCCACGATGTCGGGCGAAAGCGTTTCGATTGCCTCTTCCACATTCAGGGCGGTAAGCCCCCCTGCCAGCACGAGTGGCGACACCCGCCCGCGGGCGATCCCTTCGGCCGCACTCCAGTCGAAGCTCGTCCCGCTGCCGCCGAGCGATCCCTTGACCTTGGAATCGAGGACGAGCGCGTCGGACGCGTCCCAGAGCTCCTGAAGTGCACCCACGTCGAGCGGTCCGTTTACACGGACCACCGCCCAGATGCGTGCGCCGGTCACCTCGGCGAGCGCCCGCACGGCATCCGCGGTGGGATCGGCGTGCAGCTGCACGATATCCAGCCTCGCCTCTTTCACGATCGCCGAGATCGCGGCGGGATCATGCTGTCCGAAGACACCGACACGATCGACGTGTGTGCCAGCGCCGTCGAGCACCGTGCGCGCGGAGACGGGGTCCAGGTTCCGCGGCCCCCCTGCGAAGATGACGCCGATATAGCGCGCACCAAGCTCGGCGGAGACGCGCGCATCCTCTGCGCGCGTGAGCCCACAAATCTTCACTTCAACGGGCACGGGGAATCCTCGGTACGCCAGTGAAGCCACGAACGGCGGACTGCGGATTCGCGGAGCGCGAGAAGACGGAGCCCACGAGCACAGCGTCCGCACCCCATCGCGCGCGCTCGGTGACGTCGTCGAGCGTCTCGATGCCGCTTTCCGCGACGGCGATGACGCCATTCGGAATCAACGGCAGCAGGCGTTCGGGGACCGCGGGATCGACCTCGAGCGTCTCGAGATCACGGCTGTTGATGCCGACGACGCGCGCTCCGAGCTCGAGCGCGAGCATTAGTTCCGCGTCCGTTCGCACCTCGACGAGCGGCTCCAGGCCGATCTCGTCAGCCATCGACATGAGCTCACCCAGTTTCGCGGGCGCGAGCGCGCGCGCGATCAACAGGATGGCCGACGCGCCGGCGGCGCGCGCCTCGTAGAGCTGGATGCCATCGAGGTGGAAGTCCTTTCGCAGCAAGGGAATAGTCGTGCCAGTTCGAGCGATTACGAGGTCCTCGAGAGCTCCCGCGAAGTGGTCGGGCTCCGTGAGCACCGAGATGGCCGCAGCGCCTCCATGTTCGAACGCCGCAGCCTGATCCTCCGCGGCAATCGAGTCCCGAATCGCGCCCTTCGATGGTGAGCGTCGCTTGATCTCGGCGATGATCGCCACGTCGTCGCGCGTCAACGCGTCGACGAACGAGGGAGCGGTCGGCGCGATGCGCGCTGCCTCGACCACGAGCTCCCTGGCGGGCGCGCTCATCGCGCCGATGCGCTCGGCGGATTCCTCCATGATGCGACCGAGCACTCCGACGGGCGGAGTCCATTGTCGCGAAAAGACTTGCGCTTCGGTCACTGTTCGGCTATCCTGCATTTCGGCGTCCATTCGGGACGCGTAGGCCCACCCTCGTCCAACCCCGAGCATGGCGCTCACGAAGCGGCAACGCGAGATCCTCGACTACCTCAGTGGCTACTCCGAGGACAACGGATACGCCCCCAGCTTCGAGGAAATCGCCCGGAAATTCAACTATAACTCGCTCGCGACGGTCCACGAGCATCTCAGCAATCTCGAGCGCAAAGGCTACATCAAGCGCTCGTATAATGAGAGTAGAGCGATAGAGATCCTTCCGTCGGATGTCTTCCCGAAGGCCGTCGAGCTCCCGCTGTTGGGAACCGTGGCCGCCGGCATGCCGATCGAGGCGATCACGGCGCACGAGACGATGTGCGTCCCCGACAGCTTCATTTCGCGCGGCGGCAATCACTACGTGCTCCGGGTTCGCGGAAACTCGATGATCGACGAGCAGATTCGGGACGGCGACTTCGTCATCATCAACGAGCGCCGGAGCGCCGATAACGGAGAAACCGTCATCGCGCTCATCGACAACAACGCCGCCACGGTCAAGAAAATCTACCGTGAACGCGATGGACGCATCCGCCTGCAGCCGGCGAACGAGTCGATGCTGCCCATATACGTTCACGAGAACGACGTCACCATCCAGGGTGTCGTCGTTGGGGTGCTTCGGAAGTACTGAGCCGCGGAGCGAGCGTCAGCCACCAACGCTGGCCTTGCGCAGCGCGGTGAGCGCGCGCAGCGCAGCCCCGGAATCGATGCTCGCGCCGGCGGCGCGCACGCCGTTGAGGAACGTCCCTGCACCGTCGCCGGCGCTCCCCACGAAAATTGCGGCGGCCGCGTTTAGAATCACCGCGCTACGCGCCCCGCCCCGGTCGCTGCCATCGAGGACTGCCATCACCCGCGCCGCGTTCGCCGATGACTCGCCGCCGGCGAGATCCTCCGGCGCCGACATGAGATCGTAGGCCGCAGGATCGATCGACCACTCGCGTACCGTCCCGCTCCGCACCTCGAGCACGCGCGTACATCCGATCGGCGAGATCTCATCCATTCCCGGCTCTCCGTGCACCACGAGCGCGTGCACGCTCCCGAGCTCCGCGAGGGCGCCCGCCATGAGCTCCATGCGCGCCGGATCTGCAACGCCCACCACCTGGCGGCCGGCGCTCGCCGGATTCGCCAGCGGTCCGAGGAAGTTCATGATCGTCGGCACGCCGAGCTCGCGACGCACCGCGGCGACGTGCTTCATCGCCGGATGCATCGCCGGCGCGAACATGAACACGATTCCCGCGTGATCGAGCATCCGCTGCATCACCTCACGCGATGGCTGGATGTCGACGCCGAGTGCTTCGAGAACATCAGCGCTGCCACAGCGCGAGCTGTGCGAGCGATTCCCGTGCTTCGCGATGCGCACGCCCGCGCCGGCAGCGACGAGTGCCGCCGCGGTCGAGATGTTGAAGGTCGAGAACTCGCCACCGCCAGTGCCGCATGTATCTACAAGCGTCGCCGCTTCCATGGTATCGAACGGAAGCATCGCCTTTCGCAACGCGCGCGCGCCGCCCGCGACCTCCTGCGCCGTCTCTCCCTTCGTCGCCAGCGCCACGAGCAGCGCTCGGATCTGCGCGTGCGTCCCCTCGCCACGCATGATCACATCGAACGCATCGCTGGTCTGGTCGGCCGAAAGCGAGGTGCCGCCGACCACGAGCTCGATGGCCGCCGTCAGCGCGTTGGCGTGCGCGCTACCGCTCAATGGGCTGCTCGCAAAGCTTGCTCGCGAGCTGCGCCTGCGACGCCACCAGCGAAATCACGAGCGCGAGCAGCCGTACGCGCTCCACATCCTCTTCCACGAACACGCCGCGCTGCACGCGGTTGGTGAGATTGAGCACGCCCACGAGATCATCATGGTACACGATCGGGAAGCTGATGAACGACCCCGTCGTGAAATATTCGTCGCCGAGCAGGGGGTGGTTCACGGCCTGTGCAACGTCGGTGACGAGGAGCGGCTCGCGGCTGAGTGCGACCTTTCCCGCCACGCCCTGGCCGATGTGGATGCGCGTGCCATCGGCGATATCTGGGGCGAGCCCCTTGGCCGCCGCGATGTAGAGCTGGTTCGTTCCCGGTGCGCGGAGCATGAGCGAGCATCGCTGTGCCTGCATGTCGTCGCCGCACAGCGCGAGCAGCCCGTCCGCGAGCCTGCGCGGCAGATTCGTGGATGCGTCGAGCGAGAGCACGCGCTCGATCAGATAGAGCGTGCGCGTCTTCTGCCGGAGCGTCTCGCTGCGGCGATGCAGCTCGACGTGCGCAGACTCGAGCTGCCCCACCGCAGCGCTCACCTGCTGCTCAACCGCCTCGGCGCGCCGGTTCGCGCGCCGCGCGTCCTCCTTCGCCTTCGCGTTCTCGGTCTCGAGCACGATCATGCGTTCGGGGGTGAACCCTCCGCCGCCGCTCGGCGTGTTGCGCGCGACGGCGAGCGCCTGCTCGAGCGACGCGAGATGCTTGACGTATTCGCCGTGCACGCGCTGCGTGACGTCCTCGAGCGTGCGCACCGCCTCGTTGCGCGCCTCGCGCTCGGCGAAGCGCGCGTAGGCGAGCGCAAACAGCGCGACGTACGGAGCAAAGCGCTCCATCACGCGCGTGCCGAAGAAACGTCGCGGCTCGTAGACGGCGACGACCGCGGAAAGCTGTCCATCCACGCGCATCCCGCGAAGCGCGAGGAGCCCTTCCTCTTCGAGGGTAGTGTCCAGTCCGAGCAGGCGCGCGTACTCGTCGGACTGCTCGCCCAGGTCCACGAACTGGCCGCCCGCGAGGATCTGCGTGCGAATACGCGCCGGGAGGTGATCGACCGTCGTGT
>JALYSW010000405.1 GCA_030854615.1 Gemmatimonadota bacterium | reverse complement strand
GCTGACTTCGATGGATGAACCCCGGCACGTCGACTGCAATGAACGACAGGTTGTCGGTGCTGCCGATCTTTTGCGGGATGGTGCGCCGCACGCCGATGTCCTTCAGCCGCGCGACCCACGCTTCCATCACGCTCTTCGTCGCACTATCGGCATCGGCAAAGACTTTTATAGTCATCAGCGCATTTCCAAGTCGGATGTAACGGTCACGGCACTCACGATGCCGGCATCGTATGGAATGACGTCAGGATGACGCTGTACTCCTTGCTCACGTCGCCCGCGATCGCGATTGGCCGCTCAGCGCGGTCTCGCCCTTTCATCATTCCAGAGCCGGATGCCGCCTGTGAGGCCCGCGTCGTTCGACACGATCTTCACGTCCTGGGGCAGCTTGATCGAGAGCCTGCGGGAGTTGCCGCCGCCGATGTACAACGTGTCGAAGTTCAGCAGCGTGCGAAACGCCTCGAACATCTTCTCGACCCTCGCGTTCCACTTCTTCTCGCCGGCCCTCTCGAGGGCGGCATCGCCGATGTAGTCGTCGAGAATTTTCTTCTTCCTGAAGGGGTACTGGCCGAGCTCGAGGTGCGGCATCAGCTCGCCGTCGAGAAACAGCGCGGAGCCGAGTCCTGTTCCCACCGTGACCACGAGTTCCAAGCCGATGCCGCAGATCACGCCGTAGCCCTGCACCTCCGCATCGTTGAGCAGGCGCGCCGGCTTGTCACCGAGCCGAGCCCGCAACGCATCAGCGAGCGGAAACCGGCGCCATTGCTCCGTGCCGAGGTTCGGTGCTGTCAGCACATAGCCGTCGCGGACGACGCCGGGAAAGCCGATCGAGATCCGATCGAAGGGGGGCAACGGTTTGACCAGCGCGACGAGCGCATCGACGATCACGTCGGGCGGCGACGGATCGGGCGTGTCCACGCGCACATGATTCGCCAACATGGACCCGTTTCGGTCCAACACGGTCGCTTTGAGCCCGGTACCTCCGATATCGATCGCCAGAGTTGTGACGTGATCCCGATCGCCCGTCTCGGCTTTCCGTGCCGCATTTCCGGTGTTTCGACTCGTGCTCCTGTTCCTCGGAGAGGTCATACGATACTCACGCTAGTGGCTGTCTGAATGTCCGCGCGCCGATCCTGAGCAACTCCCCAACCGACCAATCCTGGAACGGACAACTTGGCCGCGTGTCGGGCGCGTCGCCATCGCACCTGAGCGCGCACGAGGATTCTCGAATAGAGCGGATTCGGCCCCGGCCCATGGGGGATTGTGAGCGGATGATGCTCGTTCCAAAATAACTCGTCTGTATTGTGACCTCCCAAGTCAACCGGGATCGCCACTTCCCGGTGACTCTGGCATCGGTGCGAGTGTTTCTGCTGACTGCTTGGGTCCATCCCTCGCGTACACGGAAGCGGTTAGAACGTGACGGATTAGTCGGACCAAAATTCGCGGGTCCACTTCTTCCCGACCGCTGAAGTTGCGCAACGCAAGAATGCCGATCTCGCCAAGGCGTAAAGCTCGAGCGCGTATCGTTTCCCGAACGTCGAGGGATCCCAGTATTCTTGAAGGAAGGGGAGAAGAGGAGGACTGCCCTCGAAAATCGTGTCTACGACGGCCTCGATTGTTCGCAGTGCACACCTTTTTGGAGTGACGGTCGCTTTGTCCATACATACATCCGCCTTCGGTCACGTCGAACGATACGCCCCAAGAAGCGGATGCGCGAGGAGGCATCGCGTCCATAGCCTCCGCTCTCTTAAGCGGTGGCCGAGACGATCCAGGAATGTGCCTGATCGACATCCTTCGTCGCGAAGAGCTTGATCGCGCCGGGCATCAGAAAGCTGAAAAGTGGAACTGCATGCGCGATCCACTGGACATCGGTGACGGCCGCGACCCGTTCCCAGCGAGTGAGGTGTTCCATGCCAACCTTGAAGTCTTCCAGAATCGCATCGGCGTCAATGCCGGTGAAATCATTGCCTAGCTCGTAATAGAGGCGAAGGCGGTCGTGGCCAGCGAGAGCCTTCGTAACCGCTGGAATGAGGGTCGAAACGTAGTCGGCCTTCGTCACCTGTCCTCGCCCGGCGAAGGCAACGACAGTTCCGGGGAACCCGGGTAATTGTTCGATCATTGCGCTCTCTCCCGTTACACTTTTATCCTGCGGCGCTGATGTCAAACTGTGTGGTAACAATAGGATAACACTTGACCGATCGGTCAAGTGTAAGTATGAGGGATCAAGGGACAGGACACAGCGGCGGGCGAAGAGACGCACAGGGAAATCCTGAACTCGGTCCTGACACTGTTGGGGCGTGGCGGCCCTGAGGCCGTCAGTGCCGGTGCGTTAGCGCGAGAGGCCAACGTAAGCAAGGCGACGATCTTTCATCACTTCGCGTCATTCGACAAAATCCTGCTTGCCGCATTCGATTGGCGTCTGTCCCTGGAGCTCGAAGCACACCAGCCAACCTCCGCACGAGCCTATCTCGACGGCCTCGGCCAACAGCTCATCCGCGCGGCTCAGGAGGATCCCGTTCTGCTGAAAGCCCAGGCGGCTTTCATCACCAGAGCGATATTCGATCGCGACATGAACGCCCGACTTGGCGAAGGCGTCTCCGACATGCACCGCCTCGTCGTCGACGCGCTACGCGCTCGTCTGCCCTCGAATATTTCGCTCGGTGAGATCGAGTCGATCGCGCTGCTCGCGGAGATGGCGCTCGACGGCCTGAGGATCAACCTGGTGATGCGCACCGACGATTGGGCCTAATTCCAGCACACGTGGGCGCGGATGGTCGACCTGCTACTTGCCAGGGTGGAAACGGCACGGTGAGCATTCGCGATGCGCTCCGGCGCCTCGATGACGCGAGGCTGCAAATCCGCACCGGCATTCTTCCAGAAATTCACGACCGCTGCGGCCATTGACGACGTGATGCTAGACTAGTCATTGGTGCACCACTCGCACGCGATTTCTGCCGCCGCACTATTCCTCCAGGAGACCCGCCGAATGCAGCGCATCTTCGAGAACGTGCTCGAGACCATCGGCAACACACCCGTCGTTCGCATCAACAAGCTCGGACCCGTAGGCGTAAATATCTTCGTGAAGATCGAGGCGCGGAATCCGCTCGGTTCCGTGAAGGATCGCCTTGCACTCGGGGTCATCGAGGCAGCGGAGAAATCCGGTCAGCTCAAACCGGGACAGACGGTAGTGGAGGCGACGAGCGGGAACACTGGGATCGGCCTCGCGATGGTGTGCGCAGTGAAGGGCTATCCGCTGGTCGTGACGATGGCCGAGAGCTTCAGTGTGGAGCGGCGGAAGCTGATGCGCTTTCTCGGCGCCAAGGTCATCATCACGCCTTCGGCGGAGCGGGGGATCGGGATGGTGAAGAAGACCCTGGAGCTCGCGGAGGCGCATGGATGGTTCTTCACGCGCCAGTTCACGAACGAGGCGAACGCGGACGTACACTCGCGCACCACGGCGCGTGAGATCCTCGATGCGTTCGAGGGCGAGCCGCTCGATTATTGGGTGACGGGCTTCGGCACCGGCGGCACACTGAAGGGTGTGTCGCGCGTACTGGCGAAGGAGCGTCCTGATACGAAGATCGTCGTGTGTGAGCCGGAGGATGCCCCGATGCTCGCGAGCGGCACGAAGCAGGAGCGCACCGCCGACGGCTCGGCGATCGGGAGTCATCCATCGTGGAAGCCGCATCCGCTGCAGGGGTGGAGCCCCGACTTCATCCCGAAGCTCGCGGACGATGCAGTCGACGCGGGCGTCGTGAGCCGCGTCGTCACGGTCTCCGGTCCCGATGCGATGCACTGGAGCCGGGAGCTCGCGCAAAAGGAGGGAATCTTTTGCGGTACGACATCCGGCGGCACCTTCGCGGGCGCATTGCAAGTGGCGAGGGATGCGAGGAAGGGCGCGACGGTGCTGTGTATGCTCCCCGACACAGGTGAGCGCTATCTCAGCACGGCGCTCTTCGCCGATGTGCCGGTCGACATGACGGAGGAGGAACGCAGGATCTCGCGGTCGACTCCGGGTGCGCAGATGCCGCCGCCCGCAGCATGAGGTGAGCGCTGGCGAGTGAATGTTTTGTCAGCAGTCGCTGACATGCATTGCGATGTCGACCGGCCGTGAGGAATATTGCGGCCCATGCCAGCCCCATCGCCGCCCGCTGCAACGCCCGCCCGCAAACGCATCGAGTCGGTCGATCTCGTGCGCGGAATCATCATGATCGTGATGGCACTCGATCACACGCGTGACTACTTCGGCGTTCCCGGGCAGAATCCGGTCGACCTCTCGAAAGCATCCGCCGCGCTCTTCCTCACGCGCTGGATCACCAACATTTGCGCGCCGGTCTTCTTCCTCCTCACGGGCACCGGTGCGTATCTCGCGCTCCGACGCAGATCGCGCGTCGAGCTCTCGCAATTCCTCCTCACGCGCGGACTCTGGTTGATCTTCGTCGAAGTCATCGTGATGCGCTGCCTCTCCTATCAGTTCAACTTCGATTACCACGTCACAATACTGCTGGTCCTCTGGGCGCTCGGCTGGTCGATGATCGTGCTCGCGCTGCTCGTGCGTTTCCCGACTATCGTCGCCACGGTGTTCGGCATCGTGTTGATCGCAGCACACAATCTGCTCGATGGCGTGCAAACCAGGAATCCGCTCTGGGTCATCCTGCATGCGCCCGGCTTCGTGCTCCAGACGCCCACGCACGTCGTGTTCGCGGCGTATCCGCTGATTCCGTGGATCGGCGTGACCGCGGTGGGATTCTCGCTGGGGCAGCTGTATGCGTGGGATGCGGATCGCCGGCGTGCCTGGATGCTGCGCGGCGGCATCGCGCTCACAGCTGCGTTCCTCGTCTTGCGCTACATCAACGTCTACGGCGATCCCGCGCGTTGGATGACGCAGAAGTCCCCGCTCTTCACGGCGCTGTCGTTTCTGAACGTGGTGAAGTATCCGCCGTCGCTGCTCTTCCTGTTGATGACGCTCGGACCCGCGCTGATCCTGCTCGGGCTCGCGGACCGGCGCACGCTGCGTGCGCTCGAGCCCGCGCTCATTATCGGCAAGGTGCCGATGTTCTACTATGTTCTGCACTTCACACTCATCCACCTGCTCGCCGTCGCCACCTGTCTGGTGTGCTACGGCTCGGCCCACTGGATGACGGAGTCGCCGGATTTGGGGAACTATCCATTCAGCGCTCCGCCCGGATGGGGATATTCACTCCCCGTGGTTTACCTCGTCTGGGCGCTGGTAGTCATCGCCATGTATCCGCTGTGCCGCTGGTTTGCGGCAGTGAAGCAACGGCGCAGCGACTGGTGGCTGAGCTACCTCTAAGAACGAGCAATCACCGTAACGGCGGCTCGAACTCGCCATCTCTGCTGCAGCCGCGACAATAGGGCGCGGTGCGTGACTATTGCCGAGCGACGCCCGTCAAAGTCTGTAACCCTTCGCTCACCATTCATCGGAGCAACAGTCGCATGCGTCTACGTCGCGCATCGCTTTCGCGGGAACGATCGCCGGCCTTCTCCTTACCGCAGCCTGCAGCGACAGCTCCGGTCCCAGCATCCAAAGCCGGTCCGCTGCCATCGCCGCCCACTTCGATTCGATCTACGTCGATGCAAAGGCGCGCAACGACAGCGGCGCAACCGCGTACGAAGGGCGCGCGCTGATCGCCTCGATCATCGAGATCCCCGCGGCCCTCGGCGCGCTTCCGTCGCCGATCCAGGTCACGACGGCGATTGAGCCCGAGCAGTGGAAAGGGTACGAAGTGCTGGAGCTCAGCCCGACCAGTACCGATTCCGACTTCGTGCTCATCGCCTATCGAGACTCGGATGCGCACTCGGTCATCGTGGTGTTCTTCGACGCGTCCGGTGCGCCCCAAGAGGGCGCATTGATCACCGACGACACGATCAGCGTCGCGCCGACCTCCGGAAGCGCAGCGACCTCCTTCGTCTCGGCCTCCGCTGCGTGTCTCAACCCGCCCGGATCGCTGAGTAATCCGCAGTTCGACTCGCCGTTCTTCACGTCCTGTACGCTCGCGAAATTTCATACCGCGCTCACCCTCGGATTTCCCTCGGGGAGCATTGATGCCGGGTTGACGAGCGTTACCTTCTCCCCCACACCGGCACCGATCAACGGACTGCGAGTCGTCAATACTCCAAGCAGCAGCTCGAGGCGCCTGCGTTCACTGCTCGCAGCGCACGGCTCCCGCACGCGGATGTAGCGCTCACCCGGCGCCTTCGCGGCGCCGTTGGTGACGCTGGTCACCGGATTTATCCCGCTCATCATCGGCAATCGGGTTCGGTGAGCGGGGCTCGCTAGACTTCTGAGGACGAGGCGCACGTCATGCAGTGTACTCGTGCTCGATCAACCGAGCGCACCGCTGGGGCGGCGCCTCTACTCATGTCCTGGAGTTCATCGCACATGCGCCTGACCACCCGCCTCTCCCTCGCTGCGGCATTCGCAATCATCGTGACCACGGCCGCGTGCGGCAGCGACGGCAGCGGTCCGCCCACCGGGCCGCCGACCACGCCGGGAACGCTCGCGCAGCACTTCGACACGCTGTTCGCGCAGGCCAAGGCTTCCAGTATCTCCGACACGAACTACAACGGGCGCGTCGAGATTCTCTCGGATCTCGAGCTCGCCGCCGCATTCGGCGCCGCGCCAACCGCGGTGACGGTCACGACCTCGGCCGGCACCGAGTCGTGGAAGGCATTCGTCTTCGAGGAAGTGCGCAATATCGGCGGCGTCGCGTCGGACTCGGGGTACATCATCATCGCCTATCGTGACTCGCTCGTTCACACGGCGCTCCTCACCGGTGTGCGCGCGAACGGCACGTCGCTGGGCGGCAGACTGCTCGTGAGCGACACGCACGTCGTGGTGGCGAGCGCGAACAGCGGACTCGCCTCGCTCGTCTCCACTGGCAGCGCATGCGCGACTCCGATCGCGGGGCTCGTCAATCCGATCATCGTGAGGGGGCAGAGTGCGACGTGCCTCACAGCGGTGATCCAGGCTGCGCACTCGTCGACCTTCCCGGCCACAGCTGGCGTCGATGCGGCGTACACCCAGCTCTCCTTCGCGACGCAGACCTTCGCGGGCGAGCGCTTCTTCGATGGGGAGACGCCGGGCGCGCAGACCAGTATCGCTTCGCTGCTGCGGACGCAGCTGGACGCCAGCCACTAGCGACTAGTGGTGGAACAATCCCTTGACCTTGTTCACAAGCTTTGCTTTTAGCTTTGGCTTCTGCGTCGGCGTCGGCGCCTGGGTCGCCGCCTGCGTCTGCACCTGCGTCGGAGCCGGGGCCGAGGTTGGTGGCGCCAGGGCCGGAGGGATGTTCGTGCCAGTCATCGCGTCGACGAAGTAGACGCGTGCGGCCGCACTCGCGCTGCGCAGTCGCCACGCAATGCGAGGTGCACCGCGGCTCGTGATCGTCGCGAGCCGCGCATCCTTGAGCGAGCCGAACATTCCGAAGCGGCGGGCCGAGTCGACGGCCGCGGGAAGGTCGATGAACGAATCGGGGAGCGCGCGGATGGTGGACATCGGGACGGCGTCGAGCCGCTCCGACGTCGGCTCGCCTGAGCCCGCGGTAGTGTAGGTGAGACCGGCGCCGTCGGTGGGCGAGCGGAAGCCGAACTGCACGCGAAACTCCGATGCGTCCACGGCGGAGTCGGGCGCGGCGACGATCTGTGTCAGTACCGCATCGGCGCGCCACTTCTTTCCGGATGCAATCGCGCTCCGCGCGGCCTGCGTGAGATGCGAAGGCATCGCGTGCGGATCGTCCGTCGGAATGCCGCTGATTATCCCCGCGGACTTCGTCGACACCGTCACCACGGCGACGGGGACGGGGAGGGGGGCGACGGCCACGGCTTGACTTCGGTGGCCGACCAGCGCGCGCCCCGCGAAGAAGATCGCAATCGCCGCGACCGCCGCGAGTCCCCACTTCGCCATCGGATTCCCCGCGAGCGCCGGCGCGTGCGTCGCCTCGCGCGCTTTGCGCACGAAATCCGCCGCGCCATGGTGCACGATCGGAATCGCCATGTCGGCCTCGAGGCTTGCAATCAGCCGCTCGACATCCTCGCGCCAGCGCAGGTCGCTCATCTCGATCGCGTTGCGGCGCGAGAGGTCCTTGAGATCCTCGGGTAGCGACGTGGGCGCGGGCATCTTCGCGCCCTGAATCAGTGCGGGGATGAGACGCAGTCCAGTGCCGCGCCGAAGCGCCGACGCGACTTCGAGGCGCACGAAGTCGCCCGGATCGTCGATGCGCCGTGTGCCGATCTTTCCCGTGCCCGCCCATCGCTTTCCCATCACCACGATCATCACCGATGACCTGCTCAGCGAATCGTCGAGCACCTGCACGAAATCCTGCCCCGGCGCGATGTGATCGATGTCGAAGAACAGCCGCTTGCGCCCGAAGTGCGCGCTCAACGCATCATACAAGCGACCGACGTGACCGCTGCTGTCATCGCGTCGATAGCTGATGAAGATCATTGGAGCGGAAGCAGATGCGTCCGGCATTCACCCTTATGGTACGGCGCCCGATTTTTGGAGCCTTCGACGTTCCGAAGCCCGCTGCTATGCTAGGAAGAGCGCAACTTTGCCGCAAGCGGGCTCACGGCGCGCACAGCTCGGCACTGGCGCTGCGGGCCCGGCAGCGGCATCATGACGCGCCCTTCGACCAGCCGAGAACGCGTCCGACAATGCCTGACACGTCTGCAACATCCCGTTACATCGCCCCCGAACCCACCGGCCGAATTCCTGTGACGATCGGTGTCACGGGGCATCGCTCACTGCCGCGCAACGATGAGGAGGCGATCGGCGCGCAGCTGCGGGCTCTCTTTCAGCGCATCCGGCACGAGGCTCCGAGCTCGCCGATTCTTCTTCTCACTGCGTTGGCCGAGGGCGCGGACCGGCTCGTTGCGCGCATCGCGCTCAGTGAAGGGATCGGACTGATCGCCGTGCTCCCGATGCCGCAGGTGAACTACGAGCTCGATTTCTCCGACGCGAAGTCGCGCGACGAATTCCGCGCGCTATTGCTCGACCCGCGAACCGAGCGCGTGATCGTCGCGCCGCGGCTGGATCCCGGCGCCGACGCACCGGGATCCGGACGCGATCACCAGTATCTGCTCGCGGGACTCTTCGTGGCGCGGAACAGCGACGTGCTCATCGCGCTCTGGGATGGCAAGCCCACGCGCGGCACCGGAGGCAGCGCGCAGATCGTGGACTTTCGGCGAACGGGCCGTCTCGAGGCGGCCGACTGGATTTGCGCCGTCGTCGCTCTCGCCTCCGACTCCTTCCACCTCTCCAACGCGCCGCTCGATGCACCGCAGTCGGGGCTCGTCTACCACATTCCAGTCCGTCGCCCGGACGACGCATCCGTCGCCGAGCCGCCGAGCGCGAGCTGGATGGTCCCCGAGCACTACGAGGGCTCGCCGAAGATGCGCGAGAAGTTCGTGCGGGTGAGCCTTACGACGCTACGTCACCGCGATGAGCTCAATCGCGAAG
>JALYSW010000356.1 GCA_030854615.1 Gemmatimonadota bacterium | reverse complement strand
GGTCACCCGAAAGTAGCGCGCCGAGCCCAACTCCGGGGGTGATTCGATCGCCCCGTCCACGGGAGCGCCGTTCTCATCATCAGGGCGGGACTTCCGATCGCGCCACTCTTGTGGGGAAGGAGCGAGCGCGATAGCTGGGCAGCCGGCGCTGCAGAATCAGCCACACGTCAGCTACAGGGGCGACACGATGCTTCCGGCGCACCGCCCCGCAGCGGACGGCATCAGTGGTGCGCCGGATCCTTGGTGTGCGGCTTCTTGCCGAGGTCGTGCCAGCTCTTTTCCTCGACGTTTATGTGGTAGTGCTTGGCCGCCTTCTGGATGTTCGCGAACGCCTGGTCTTTGTCCGCGTCCGATACCCCCTCCACCTGATCGAACCGGGCGAGCGCCGCTTTCACGTGCGAAGCATCGGTGATCGGTTCCTTGCGCTGCTTGGGAAAAGCGAAGGCGCTGTCAGTCAGCTTGTGTCGGTCCTCGGTGCTCAACTTTCCGTGCTCGGTGTGCGGTTCCCATGTGGTCTTCGTGCTCATGTGTCTGTCCTCGGGCTCGCGTAATGGCTGCAACAGTACAACTGAGCGCAGAGTTCGTGCCGAGAGCTCGGCAATCGGCAATCAGTCGCTACTCACGATACTATCTTGATCTATCGTTCTTCCCCTTCCCAATCTTTGCATTCGCTTCGACTCGAGCTCGAGAACCTTTCCTTGAATCGTCCCGGGTTTGCCGAAGCTCAGTTAGTGTCCGCCGTAGCATGCGCGCCGCACATGCCGGTGATACGCGGTGAAGCCGGCCTCGGTCTCGGCGCGGCGAAGCAGCCGGTCCAGCACGCGCACCGCATCGAGCGGCAGGCTCGAATCCGTCGGCGGATGGCTCGCCACCGGCACCACGGTCGCGTCCATCCGCACCGTCTGCGCACACTCCACGCGCCGCGCGGCGCGCCTCGTGACCAAGTGCGCATTCCGACGGGCGAGCGTGTGCGGCCAGACACGGCGCAGGGTCGCGGCGAGTGCGGAGGTGGACGGCAGCGCGTCCAGCGCGCCCATGCGACAGAGCGCGCGATACGTCATCGAGTCAGCGAGATGAAACGACAGTTCCGCGTACGTCCAGCCCGTCAGTTGGCGCACGAGCAACAGCCGCAGCGTCTGCTCGCCCGAGAGACCCGGCCGGCCCGGCCGTGCATTCTTCGGACAGCCCGCTTCGAGATCTTGCTGAACGAGCGCGCCGAGCGCAGGTTGCTCGTGAAGCACGGCACTCATCGCGGCAAGGTCGGTGGCATCCGCGTGGGCAATCGACGGCGCGACGAGTGGCAGCTGCGGCGATTCGCGACGCATTCGGCGGTGCCTCCTCCTGATGGTGTTGGTGTTCTCGACACACCCAACGTACATCAGTTCTCGAAGCGCACCATCACCGGATGCGTCACTCGTTGTCGCTCACGCCAAATCAGTCCATGAGAGTTTCAGGGCGGACGCTAGCGAGAGGAGGCTCAAATGCGCGCGGCGCCAGGTAACGGCGGACGGATCGGCGCTCGCGTACCATTCATCACTATGAGGAATGACGCGAGCAAGGCGATGACCCGAACCGCCGGGCGCGACGAAACGCTGCTCCGATGAAGATCACGCAACAATGACGCCCGTTGAGTTCTGCTGCGATCCCGATGACGCGACGGTCCCGCTTCCGCACAACTGGGAGCATACCATCGGGAGCGATCACGCTGCGATGGCGCTTCGCACGGAGTATCAGGAGCAGCTGCAGCGATGCCACGACGAGCTGGGCATCGGGCACGTGAGATGTCACGGCCTGCTCTCGCACGACATGGGAACTCTCGTTACGCATGCTAGGAACCAAATCGTCTCGTTTCACAATGCGCATTCCATCTGGGACTTCCTGTTGGACAACGGGATGAAGCCGTTCGTGGAATTGAGCTTCATGCCGGACGCGATCGCGTCCGGCCAGACCACCGTGTTCCACTATCGTGGCAACGTGACTCCGCCCAAGCATTACTCGGATTGGGCGGATCTCATCAGGCTGCTCGCGCGCAGTGCTGTAGACCGATATGGTATCTTAGAGGTCGCGACGTGGCCATTCGAGATCTGGAACGAGCCCAACATGCGCGGCTTCTGGCGTGGAACTCGTGAGCAGTACTTGCGACTGTATGCCACCGCTGCCCGCGCGTTGAAAGAGGTGCACCCGGATATTCCCGTGGGCGGCCCGGCAACGGCCCAGAACGCGTGGATTGACGAATTTCTGGACTTCTCGGAGAGGCGCGACGTTCCGGTCGATTTCGTCAGTACGCATCACTATCCCACTGATGCGACGGTGAAAATCTCCTCCGATCCTGACATACAACTGGCGCATGCCCAGCGTGGGGTACTGCGAGAGGAAGCGCTGAACGCGCGTCGGCAAGCACGCGGCAAGCCGCTCTACTACACCGAGTGGAACACGTCGGCGGACTCGCGCGACCCGCTGCACGACGAGTCGTACGCCGCAGCGTTCATCGTGAAGACGCTGCTGGACGGCCACGGCATCGCCGACGTCTACAGCTTCTGGACATTCAGCGACCTGTTCGAGGAGAGCTATTTCTCGTCGGTTCCTTTTCACGGTGGATTCGGTTTGCTGACGATTCACGGCATCGCGAAGCCGTCGTATCGCGCCTTTGAACTGCTGCACGCAGTAGGCACCGAGTTGGTCTCCCCGGTCGAGGGAATGCATCCGACGGTGGATGCCTGGGTCGTGCGTGGACATCACGGCATGGATGTGGCCGTGATCATCACGAACCACGCCTATCCTCAGCATTCTCTCGTTCTTGAGCGCGTACTCGTCCACCTCGAGACCGCTCGTCGGCCGCGGGCAGCGACACTGGCACAAATTGACGATGATCACGCGAACGCAAAGCGCTGTTGGCTCGACATGGGCGCCCCGGAATATCCGAGCCGCGAACAGGTGGACGAACTCCATGCAGCGTCAGTTGTCACGCGGCTTCCGCATCAGCTGACGTGCGACGATGGTGGCGTCCACGTGCAGGTCGATGTGCCGCCGCAGGGCTTGGCGGTAGTATTCCTGACCTTTGACGCAGCAATCGGTAGCGCAGCATGATCGACCCTGGAACCGAAAGAGAAGCGAAAGCGCGCGCGATTCATGGGTAGCCGCCATCCACGCATGTGTACACTAGCGTTCGGCCCGCGGCTGGCGTAGGCGGGGCGGCCGCGAGGAGAGTCATGGCGCAACAGACGACGTTGCGAGACCCGGTGGCACGCGCGGCGCGCGAAATCGCCCAGTCGCTACTCGACGACGCGAGCGCGGCAAGCGCGTCGCTGCGCGATTCCGAACGGCACGGACATGCCGTCGCCGACGACGCGCTTCACGCCTTCCGCGTCGCCGTGCGTCGCTTGCGCAGTTGGCAACAAGCCTTCACACCATGGCTCGGGAAGGCCGCGTCGCACAAGATGAGGCGGCGGATCAGCGGTATTGCGCACGCGACCGGCGCGACTCGTGACGGGGCGGTACAACTGTCGTGGCTCAATCAGCAGCGGCGCACGTTGAGCGTGCGACAGAGACCGGGTGTCGCGTGGCTCATTGCGTGGCTGAACGCGCGGCAGCCAGCGCACACGGTGCACACCCTGACCGCCGCGCGCGACTTCCATGCGCTGGCCGCGAGACTCGGAAGACGCCTGGATCTCAGTGACGAAGCGAAGCCGGCGCGGAGTGCGGCGGATCACGACCGATTTGGCGTCGCGATCGCGAAACTCGTCCGCGAAGAGAGCCACGCCCTGCAGCACCGACTCGCGTCGGTGCGCAACGCGTCGGACGACACGGAGGCGCACGAAGCGCGCATCGCAGCGAAGCGACTCCGCTATCTCATGGAGCCGATCGCTCGCGCTCACGACGACCACCTCGGGGCAGACGCGGCGCACCTCATCAGACAGTTGAAACAGTTGCAGGACCTGCTCGGAGACATGCACGACGCTCATGCGTTAGCGCTCATCGTCGTGAGCGCCACGGCGCGGATCGCAGTGCCGAGTGCACGCCGGCTATCAGAAACGATACGCGACGACGAGACGAGGTTGCGGTCGCATCACGCTGCTGCCGATCTGAGCCCTGGCATGCTGGGAATCGCGCGGCGCCTTCGCCGACGCCGGCTGCGCGCCTTCGCCGCCATTGAGCGCGACTGGCTCGGTGGCGGTGCCACGCCATTCTTCAGCGAGGTTCGATCGCTCGGCGCCGAGCTCAAGCGCCGCGCGCGTACCGCATCGTGGTCGGGGCTCGCACGGCGACCACGCGGGCATGCGCGCACTCCGCGCCATCGACCAAAACGCTGATCTCCACCGTCACCTTACGCTCGCCGATCTCGACAGCGTGCGCTCGCAAGAGGAGCTCCGGCCCCAACACCGTGGGACGAAGAAAGTCGACGTGCAGGGCGGCCGTTACAAAGCGCGGCGTCGGATCACGGCCGGGCTCCGCGCCTGCCGCAACCATCGCGGCACCGGCCGCTGTTGCCATCGCGTGGCAGTCGGCGAGCGAGGCGATCAAGCCGCCATAAACGAAGCCCGGAAGCGCCATGTGATACGGCGCCGGCTGAAACCGGGCGACTGATTCCCCGTCGTGCCACTCGCTCTTGACATGCAGTCCGTGCGCGTTGAGCCTGCCGCACCCATAGCAATACGCGAAGTCGTCGGGATAAAGATCCTGTAGGGCTGGCATGTTTCTGGGGTGTGAGTGGGTCGCAGAAGGAAGTCGTCATGGACTCCCCGATGGTCGCGTTGATGATGACGGTCTCCGTCGGTGACGTGCGCGCAAACATTCAGGCACCGATGATCGGTAACTTCTCCGAGCCGGCCCCGTTTCCCCGACAAACTCGTGGCCCCACACGCCTCATACTCCAGAAGGCTCGGAAAAGGAGCGACATGCCGGTTCGCAATGTCATCGCGTACGCGTTGGCGTGCGATGGCGCTCGCATGCCAGATCGGGTGGTCGGCAGCGGGAGAGCGATCAAGCGAAGCCAGCAGTATTCTTTGAATACGGACGCCTCCGAGGCAGTTGCGATGACGCCAATTGGGGTATTGTGAAGTCGTTCCCCATTGATGGGCGGAACTGAAGGCCGCTGTCTTTTCCCTGCCGATCGGTCGCGATCGCGACCGAGTCGACGTTGGCGATTCCTCGAATGACGTGCGGCTCGTTGGGCTATCAGCTCGATACGTCGGTCATGCAGGTCGTAGGTTGCACGATGGAAGGCATAGCCGGGCCTCGAACACGTGCGCGTCTAAGGAAATGTCGTCCACCTCGACGGCCGTGCGGCGACCGCGATTCCGGCACGTAAAGCCGTCGAGCTGTTGCGCCCATTCCTCGGGCTTGTGACTCTCAGATGTGCCGCTTAGCAGCCTCCGGAAGCGATCGATGTCCGCGAACGCGGCTCGCGAGAGACCAGAACGGAGCACGTCGCACCGCGCAGGAGCGCCGTGGTCACGCTGCCCACAACCAATCGTGCAAGCAGGGTCCGCATCTTGGCGACGAGGCGGAGGAAAACTGGCGTGCAGTTGGGACGATTCGGCCAACTGGCACGTAGACTCACGGTCTAGCAGTCACATATGGGCTTCATGCGTCGCGGCCATGATCCCCTACATCCCGGTGGGGTACGTCTCGGGAACTTCGGCATCGACCGTAACCGGCATGTGCAACGGATCGACCGCGCGCGTCTCGTCGATGAACAGGAAGGCGTCGTACCGCCGCGGTACGATCGTCGGCACGTAGTTGCCCCATCGCTCCGCCTGCGGATTGTAGACGACGCCAATCGCGCGGTGATCAGCCGGGCGCTCGAGCCCGGGAATACCGCCATTCTCCGTTCCATCGAACAGCAACAGCGCATCGCCGGTGACGGCCTGGTGCAGCAGATCTTCCCAGCTATCCGGCCGCGCGAGCGGCATGCGCATGCGCTGCATCGGGGCGCCCCACTCAGCTCCGGCGACGACGGTGCCGCGGTGCGTGCCGAAACCAACGAGCATGACGCCGTCACGGTCCGCCGGACGCTCACCGTGCGCTTGTCGCACGAGTTGGCCCACGTTGACCATACCTTCCCGCGCCATGTCGGTGAATCGCGCGTCGCCAACGTGGGTGTTGTGTTCCCACACGATTGCCTTCGACACCGGGCCATGGTGGACCATGAGCCGGTCGAGTGTCTCGACCATGTGATGATCGCGCACGTTCCAGGAGGTCGCGCCGCCACGGATCATCGTCCGGTAGTATCGCTCGGCGTTCCGGGCGATGAGCGCGTTCTGCTCGGCGTTGAAATACGAATCGGGCCCATCATCGGGAAACTCCCCTGCGCTAGTGCGCAGCGCACGGAGCATCCTCACCGTTTCATCCTCGCATGACGTCGGCACGAGCGCGGTCGCGCGCGCGTAGGCTTGCGCGTCCTCATAATACGGATCGAAGCACGCGTACGCGCGCCGAGCCACGCGCGCTGCTGCCGGATCGACCCGCTCGAGATAGTCGACCACCGCAGCCATCGATTCCCAGAGCGAGTAGACATCCAGCCCGTAGAAGCCGACCTGCTGCATCGCCGGACGGCGGTGATTGTGTGTGCGCATCCATTCCGTGAGCTTTACGACTTCCCGATTGGCCCACATCCACGTCGGCCAGCGCGCAAACGCGTGCAGCACGCCCTCGGCGCTCGTACCGGCGCCGTGCATCGATTTCACATACCGATTGACGCGATAGCAGTCCGGCCAATCGCCTTCCACGGCGATGAACGAGAAGCCTTTTTCGCGAATGAGGCGCTTGGAAATTTCCGTACGCCAGGTGTAAAACTCCGAGGTGCCGTGCGTCGCTTCGCCCAGGAGAACGAAGCGAGCATCGCCGATGGCGTCGAGCAATGGATCGAGATCGGCGGCAGACTCGAGTGGCTTCGCGGCGCCGCGCAGCCGCTCAATGAGCGGCTGCGCATCGTCCGTGGCGTGACTCCTGGCCCGGGGAGATGGACTCATCGGTCCTTCCAGCCGCTCATCGGGCCGTTCACCCGTGCTGCTGACTCCGCCCGTGTCGACGTGATGTGACTGAGGAACCAGTCCCGAGCGGACGTCGCCACGTGCTCGAGCGCGCCGGATTCCTCGAATAAATGCGTCGCACCAGGAATGATCTCGAGCCGAACATCGGCGCGCATCTGGTCGCGCGCACCCTCGTTGAGCGTGATCACGACGGCGTCGCGTCCGCCGACCAGAAGGAGCGTGGGGGCCACGACGAGCGGCAGTGCCGCCGCGGCAAGATCCGGACGGCCGCCGCGCGAGACCACGGCGCCAATGCGCCACGGACGTTCCGCCGCCGCCACGAGCGCCGCACCACCTCCGGTGCTGGCGCCAAACAGTCCGACGGGGAGATTCGCCGTGTCCGTCTGCCCACCGAGCCAGTCGATCGCCACCACGAGACGGCGGGCGAGCATCGGGATGTCGAACCGATGGTGGCGCGTCAACTCGTCCACCTCCTCTTCGGAGGGCGACAGCAAGTCGAGCAACAGCGTACCGAGCCCAGCGTCGCGCAGCACACGCGCGACGAACCGATTCCGCGGACTGAACCGGCTGCTGCCGCTGCCGTGCGCGAAGAGGACGACGCCGATGGCGCGCTCGGGAACGCCGAGGGTGCCTTCGAGCGTCACGTGGTCGATGGGAATCGATACGGTGCGCTCGAGGGCATCGTCGCCGAATGGCAGATCGCGGCTTTCACGCTGTGGCATGGGTGCTCCATCGCGCGCGGTCCAGTAGCTCCTGCACTTCCTCGTCGCTCGTCTGCGAGAAGTCGTGGTACCAGTAGCCGACCGCCCGGAACGGTTCCGGGGTCATGGCGCACACGATCTCGTCGGCGATCTCGCGAAGCGCGTTGCACGTCGCGGGCGCCGCCACGGGCACGGCGACGACGACGCGCGACGGTCCTTCTTGCCGCAGCGCCGCGACGCCGGCGCGCATGGTCGAGCCGGTCGCCAATCCGTCATCGACGAGAATGACGGTCTTGCCGCTGAGATCGGGGAAGGGCCGCTCGCCGCGGTATTTCTGTTCGCGCCGGGCCAGCTCGGCCCGTTCAATTGCGGTCACCCGCTCGACCTCCGCTTCACTCACCCGCGCCGCGCGGATCAGGTCGGAGTCGAGCACACGGACACCACCGCTGGCGATCGCACCCATGGCGACCTCCTCCTCCCATGGCAGTCCCAGCTTTCGCACGACGAACACGTCGAGCGGCGCACCGAGTGCGGTCGCGACTTCGAACCCGACCGGCACGCCACCGCGCGGCAGCGCCAGCACGATGACGTCAGGTCGATTCGCATAGGCGTGAAGCTCGACGGCGAGCCGCCGGCCCGCGTCGTGGCGATCTTGAAAGCGTGTGGCCATGTGTATGCTCAGTTCGGGGCGTCACAGTACGGAGGCGTAGGCTCGTCGCGTGATCATCGTGACACCGGAGAAGAGGAGCATATGCCGCGCCATAGGCAATCAGCGGTGGCCGATCGAGGACGTGTCAATGATCGACCCGCCCTGCTTACCATCGTTTAGAATCGGTCGGAACGAACGTTGCGTCAACCGAGGACAAGCTCGGGCGGACGCTCGAGCGCATGGAAGCGTCGCCGAACATTCCGCATGCTCCTGCGTGACTCGCGCCCCACCCGACGGAGAGAGATGGCGAAATCCGCTGATGCTGCGACCGAGCGCTTCGTTCTCTTTGGCGGCAGCGCCAATCCTGCGTTGACCGCCGTCATCGCGCGCGAACTTGGCACATCGCCGGGGCGGTGTCACATCGGTCGCTTTCCGGACGGCGAGGTGGAGGTGCGTCTCGACGAGCCGGTGCGTGGCCGCGAAGTGTTCATCGTGCAGCCGACGTCGCCATCCGTCAACGATCATGTCATGGAGCTGTTGATCGTCGCTGATGCGTGCCGACGCGCAGCCGCGGAGCGCGTCACGGCTGTCATTCCGTACTTCGGCTATGCGCGGTCGGACAAGCGTCACTGCCGGCGTGAGCCGATCACGGCAAGTCTGGTCGCCGAGCTGATACGGTGCGCGGGCATCGGGCACCTGATGCTCCTCGACATTCATGCGGAGCAGACGGAGGGATTCTTTCGCGGACCGGTCGATTCGCTGACGGCGGTTCCAGAATTGTGTCGTGCGCTGGCCGGCGAGTTGAGTGAGGACACCGTCGTGGTCTCGCCTGACTCGGGCCGGGTGCGAATGGCCAGCGCGTACGCCCGCCGGCTCGGCAAGCCACTCGTCGTGTTGCACAAGCGGCGGAGAGCGGGAGCAAGACAGTGGTGACGCACGTCGTCGGCGACGTACGCGGACGGCGGTGTCTCATCATCGACGACATGATCTCGACGGGCGGGACGATCGCCGAGAGTGCCCGCGCGCTCGCGGCCGCCGGCGCGAAATCGGAGTTCGTCGTCGCGGCGACGCATGGAGTGTTGCTCGACGGCGCGTGCGACCGCATGACGGATGCCGGCGTCGCGCGCGTGTTCGTGACCGACTCGGTCGCGACGCCGGACCGGCGATGCCGGCATGCGCACGTGGTGACCATTGCGCGACTGATTGCGGCGACGATCGGGCTCCAGATGGGCTGGGCGCGCGAGGCGCGCAACACACGGAACGATTGCGAGAGAGGCACATGACGCTCGAGCGCCGCTCGCCGGCAGGAATGCGTCATCGACGTGGCCGCGATCCTGAACGCGCTGCGGGCAGCACCGCCGGATCGCGCTGTCCGCAATCACCCTACCAAAATTACTGTTTTTCCTGACTTCGCAGGCTTGCGGCAGGTCGTATAGTACGAGGCAGCAATTGCGGTGGTCTGGATAATACCCCCTCGGTGGGATACCATGTCGACGAACATCGCATCTACCGGCATGGAAGCGGATCAGCCTCGAGGTACGCTCCAGGAGGTTGGCCGCGAGCTGGCGTTGCGGCCGTATGCGCGACGCGGTGTTTCCACGAGCGTAGAGCCGATACGCGTGCTCCTGGTCGACGATCACAATCTCGTGCGCGCGGGCATGAAACTGCTCTTGCGAGCGTTTCCGGAGATCTGCGTCGTCGGCGAGGCTACGGACGGGCAGCAGGCGATCGCAATGGCGACACGGCTGTGTCCAGAGGTCGTGGTGATGGATTTGGACATGCCTAACGGTGACGGGCTTACCGCCACGCGATCGCTGCAGCGAGTGTTGCCGGCTGTCCGCGTGCTCATCGTCACCATGCATACCGAAGAGGAAAAGCTTCTCTCACTCCTCGAGGCGGGTGCGCGCGGCTACCTCTCGAAAGATGCTGCGGAGCGCGATCTCGGCGAGGCCATCCGAGTGGTCGCCTCTGGGGATGTGTACATACGCCCGGCGGTCGCAAATGAGCTTGCGCACGCAACGGTCTCGCTTGCTCCCAGGCACATGGACGCGCGATCGCGGTTGGAATTCCTGAGTAAACGGGAACGGAGCGTTTTCACGCTGACGGCGCGAGGGTACAATGGCCCGGAGATCGGCCAGCAGCTCGGGATAACGGCAAAAACCGTAGATACCTACAAGCAACGAATCGAGGATAAAATCGGCCTGTCGCACCGGTCCGACTACGTCCGTCTCGCGCTCGAGGCAGACGTCCTCCTCAAATCTCCTCGTCAGTAGTACTAGACGGGAAGCGAGCTGGCCCGAAACGTTCCTCCAGCTCGCTCATACCGAATCGGTATCAAGCCACTATCGCCAGGCGATCGTCGACGGCAGTGACTCCATTCGTGCCCCAGGCAGCGCGTTCGGCGTCGTTGCGCTCGGCCCACGAGCGCACGGTGCCCGTCAACGTGACAGCGCCGTTGATCGCAGCAACCTCGATTTTCTTCGAGTCAGCTTCCGCGCTTCTCCGCAGCGCTTCCTCGATGTGTTGCGCGACGTCGTACACGGATGCGTGGCTCTTGATGGTCAGCAGATTCGAGACTCCTTTGACGCCGGATATGTAGCGCACGGCGCGCTCCGCCGAATTCCGCTGGAACTGCCAATTGACCTCGCCTTCGAGCGTCACCCATCCGTTCTCGATGCGCGCCTTGATTTTGTCGTCGGGCACTTCGATGTCCCACGCCAGCGCACTGACGATCTGATGCGCGAGCTCGGTGTCGGACTTCTGGTGCGCCGCAGGCACCTTCACCGTCAGCTCTTGCGCGACCGCACGCACGCCGGCGACACGCGCCACCGCCTTCACCGCCGCCCACTTTTGCGCAAAGTTGGGAACCGATCCGGTCAGAGTCACGACGCCAGCGCGCACCCCCGCTCCGATCTCGTCGTCGGTGATACGCGGCTCCCATTTCAGCTCCTCCATCACGTCTTTCTGAAGCTCCATGTCGGTTTTCATACATCCCTCCCGGGAGTGATTGTAGTGTTTTCGGATCAGAAACGAGCCAATCGCAGCAGCGCTCGCACACAGTGTAGGATGCACGCCTGGCGAGTGCCGTGCAGTCAGGTATTGGAGGACGGTTCATGAGCCGACGACAACGTCGCACAGCGACCCGGAGCGGGATGCACCGCGTGTCCGGCGACCCCTGACGGCGGCGCTCACCGAGTACTCCCAGCTTTATGCCAGGTCACATTTCGGTCGAACTTGTTCGCGAGGCGCGCCATGCTCAGAGATTTATCGGACCCAATTCGGCCATCACTTGGAGGCGCGCTTGCGAGCGCCGCAGGCACGCGAGCGAGATACGCCGATCTCCAAGCAGCGCACGTGGGTGAAGAGCGTACGAGTAGCACGGGCGTGCCCACATTCGAGCTGCACGGCCGCATCGTTCTACTTGCGATGGATGACTCTGCGGCCGCGGCTGCGGGAGCTCGCGTTGCACTTGCACTTGCCAAGACGCATGGCGCCGTCGTGCACGTGCTGACTGTCGTGGATACCGGTAGCCTTCCCTTTCCCCCTGCCCTCAACGTCGCTCTGGCCATCGAGGATCCTGTGCGGGACCTCACGTCACATCAGGCAGAGGTGCAGGACACTCGAGAGGCCCTCGCGACGGCCGCCGGAGAGGTCATCGATTGGCCGATACGAGTGGCCATCGGCGCCCCGGCGAGCACCATCGTGGAAGAAGCGCAGCGCATTGATGCGGCACTCGTGATCGTCGGCTTGCACAGATACGCTCGGTTCGACCGCGCGATGAATAACGAGATCGCGCTCACTGTGATGCGCCAATCTCCGTGTCCAGTCCTCGGCGTCGTTCCGGCAATGATGCAGTTGCCCGTCCGGATCCTCGCTGCCACCGACTTCAGTGCGATCAGCCGTACTGCCACGCGAGCGGCACGCGCGATTGCAGGTGACAGAGCGGTGCTCGTGCTGGCATATGCGGCGCCAATCACAGCGCTCCTGGCCGACGAAGGAGAGAGAGCCGTTCACGATCTCGGCGTTCGTGCCGCATTCGCGGAGGCCACAAGAGAGCTCGGAGACGATGGCGTCACCTTCGACCACGTCGTCCTTGAGCACGACATTTCGACCACGACCGCGGAAACGATCTTGAAATACGCCGAGTCGTCAAAAAGTGATCTCATTGCCGCCGGTAGCTCGCGACAGGGTCGCATCGAACGGTGGATGATGGGAAGCGTGAGCACGGAGCTCGTGCGCCACGGTGGCATATCCGTTCTCGTCGTGCGTCCACAGCGCAAGTAGCGCTGTCGCAAACACGCGGGTTGCGCGAGCTGACGAAGCGATCGACCTCAGGCTGCGGTTGGAAGCACCACGTTGAATGTTGCTCCGCCTGATCCATTTCGCTCGACCCACACCCGTCCTCCGTGGGCCTCGATGATTCCTCGCACGATGGCAAGCCCCATCCCGGTTCCACGGATCCGGGAATCGCGACCGTCAGTCCAGAATCGATCGAAGATATGAGGGACGTCTTCGTCGGGGATTCCAGGTCCGCCGTCAGCGACAAACAATCGAACTCCATCGGGGCTTAGCGCAGCGCCCAGCTCAATTTGTCCGCCTTCCGGAGTGAATTTCAGCGCATTTTCCATAAGGTTTCCGAGCGCTTGCTGAACGCGGTCGGCATCACAAAACATGAACGGCATCTCATCGGGCAGCGTGTTCACGAGCGATACCGTTCGTTCCGCCGCGAGCGTCTCGAAGGCCATCGCCGTCTTGGTGAGCAATATCATCGGATCTACCGCGGAGCGGACGAGCGACAAACCGCCAGCCTCGATCGCGGTTACGTCGAGAAGATCCTGGATGAGGCGCTGAGCCCAACGAGTCGATTCGTAGATCGTCCGCATTGTCTCCAGCCTGCGACCTTGGTCGTTCGAGCGATCCTCCAACAGCGCCGTTGCGCACATCGAGATTACCGCCAGCGGGTTGCGCAGATCATGCGAGACGACGCCGAGTACATTGTCGCGGGCGCGAATCGCCAATTGCGATTGGCGGTAGAGTTGGGCGTTGTCCACCGCCGAGGCAGCGCGCAATGCAAGCTCGACGGCGAGTGCTACGTCAGAATTATCGTAAGCCCGTTCGTTCTTGTCGCGAGCAAAGAGCAACGCACCGAGCACTCGATCACGAGAGCGAAGTGGGACAACCATCATCGATGCTGGCGCCAATTCGCGCAGGATTTCGAGATGCTCAGCATCTTCGGCGATATCCACGAACAGAGCATCCGTGATGTCGTTGATGAGCTCTGCTCTGCTATCGAGGATGGCGCGTCGTGTGAGGTAGTGCGCTTGCGTGCGTGGATACGAGCGCAATCGTTCGGCGAGCTGTTGCTTTTGCGGATCGGCATGTACTACATGCAACCGCCGCACTGCGCCGGATTCGTCGACGACATCGACCACGCAGTACGTTGCCTGCTCGGGCACGATGAGGTCGAGCAGTGCACGGAAGGTGTCTTCGTAGGCGAGCGAGGAGTGGAGGACGTCGCTCGCGCGCGACAGAAATCCGATGCGGCGTTGCGCCGATTCGGCAATCGCACGTGCAGCGATTGCGCGCGCGAGCAGCGCCTCTCGCTCCGCTTCCGCGCGCCGCTGCTGAGTAATGTCCCGGAGCACGGCGCTGAAATGTGTCTCAGCCCCCAACCGGATCTTCGATATGGAGGCTTCCGCGGGGAAGAGCTCGCCGCTGCGACGACGTCCCCAAATCTGCCCGCGCTGGCCCATTTCCTTTCCGCCGATACTCGAATGTCGAAATCTCTCGAGATGTGCGTGATGGATTTCCCGCGCGGCCTCCGGAAGCAGAATGTCGAGCGCTTCACCGAGCACTTCGTCCGCACGATATTCGAAGATGCGCTCCGCGGCAGGATTGAAGAGCGTAATGCGAAAGTTGCCGTCAGTGGAGACAATGGCGTCAGCCGCCAACGAGACAATGGCGCGCAACTTCTTTTCGGAATCAGCTGCTCCGCTGTCTGGCGCCATTCGATAACATGACGACTTCTCGCGCCCGCGTCCAGATTTGGAGAGGGAGTGCGGTCGCTAGTTGCTGGACGTTGTGGAGACAACCTCGGCGATGGAGGAAAAGGAGGTGGCGAGGCTGCCGATGGGCGTTACGAGCACGGCCGCAGAGGACAAGCGAAGGATCTTCGAGGCCACGCTTCCAATGGCGAGTCGCTTCCAGAATCCATATCCATGGCTGCCCAGAACGGTGAGCTCCGCATTGGTGGTCGCGGTAATCTCGAGAAGCCGTATGGCCGGCTCTCCTTCGACCACACTCTGTTCGATGCGCACACCCTCGGGAGCATTGATCTGCTGACTGATGGCATTCAGCACATTCTCCGTGCTGATGCGTTGGGTGAGAGGAAACCCGCCATGCCACACGCCGGCTACGTAGACAAGGTGAAGGACATCGCCATCAGTCAGCCACCGCGCGCACGCCTTGGCACTTGCAACGCTCGTCGGCGAGAAATCGATTGCGGCGACCACTCGGCGCGGCAATGCGGTCATCGTAGCAGGAACGGCGAGCACGGGCGTGGTTGCAAGTTGAGCGAGCTGCAGGGCGGTTTCGTTGCCCAGTGCCCGGTCGAGGAGCCGATGCATGCCGAGTCCCAGCACGATCACTTCCGCCTCCGACTCGCGAGCCTCATCGGCGATTTCCGACGCGGCGGGTCCCGTACGCACATGCGGAGTCGCGGAAGCATCACATCGCCGAAGCTGTTCGGCCACCGCCATTCGCAGGGAGGCGCGCACCGCCTCGTCCTCCTCGAGAGTGGGCACGTACATCGCGGCGAATCCGCCATCCACGATTCGAAGAGGCTCGAGCACGCAAACGGCCGACATCTTCGCACCGCGCCCGGCGGCGAGTAAGGCGGCGACGCGCCCCGCTCCATCGGCACTCGGGCCGCCATGCGTGGCGAACAGGATTTCAGACATGCATTTCCTCCAGGACATTCGGATCTCGCACTCCGAGGTTACGCGAGCTCGAGCGCATGGGGAGTCGCCGAATACCTGACATGGCGGCGTTCGCTCCCGCGACTTCCCGTTGCGAGCACGAGCGTTTTCCGGTGGAATCCCTACATCAATTCGTCTTTCCGCCGACCGAGAGAGCTCGCGACGAGAGACATCATTCGAGAAAGCAAATGGGCACCGTGATGCGAGGGCGCGCACAGTCGCGCCGCCAACTGTGTCTCGGGAATCCGGATTGACAGTGGATTGGAGCTTTCACTCAACCTGCGGCCGATGAAACAGAGCCTCGACAGAGAAGAAACATTGTCGCTTGGAAGCTCCGATTGCGGGCGGTCACAACGCACCGCCGCGCGGAGAGCCGCGATTCACTGCGGTAGGCGAGCCGATTTACGGCGAGCGCGACATGGTCGATCTGGCGGAGATGCCTCCCTCGAACACGCTGTGCTCGACGATCACCCCTTCCGGGCGGCGATCTGCCGCGTGATCTCCGTCAGCACGTTGTCGAAGTCGATACGAGCCTCGAGGGGAATATCGCCTTGCCAGGCCTCTGCGACGTGTACGAGATGGAGCGTATCGCCCTAGGTGAGCCAGCGAGCGCACGCTTTTGCGCTGGCGACACTCGAGGGTGAAAAATCGACTCCGGCCAACACTCGCCGTGGGAGCGCGGTCATCGTGAATGGAACGGCGAGTGCCGGGGAGCTCGCGACCTGCACGAGCTGCAGCGCCATCTCGTTCCCAAGCGCACGCTCGAGAAATTGTGTTTGCCCGGCCCGAGCACAATTACATCCGCCACGGCTCGCGCGCTGCATTCGCAATCGCCGATGCGATGTGTCCCGTCCGTATCTGGAGCGTCGCGGGCGCTCCGCGCCGTCGCAGCTGCTCGGCGATAGCGCGCACAAGGCGGCATCAGTCACTGCCTTACAGATCCAGATGGACGACGCGTTCGATCAACTCAGCAGCTCCAGCTCCTCAGTCGCGCTCAGCCCGTGCCCGCGGATGAAGCGCTTGCATACCGTGTGCTGCGGGCGCTACTGAGCGACGACGAGATAACCAACGATCGCATTCATATCGCCGTCCGGCACTACCAGGTCACGCTCGACAGCATCGTGGAATCGGCCTCGCAGAAGGACGCCGCCGAGCGCGCGATACGGGGGCTCGCCGGCGTACGCGGCGTGGGACGACACGACTGCGTGCTGAGTCCGCACGCCGTGCGCGCGCAAAGCCCGGAATTGCGCCGCAGACGCTCGTCAGCGCGCGCCCGCGCCGGTGGAGCAACGAGGGATTTTCGCCGCAAGCTCGACCGCGAAGCGCTCGGTCGCGGCCGGCGCGCGATCCCGTTTCTCGTCGATCTCTCGCGCACCGCGAGGAGGGCCGCTGGATCGGCGTCGACGATTCAGCGGTGGGGGTTGTCCTGCGCTTGTTGCCGAGACGCGCGCCGGGAGCGATCGCCGTACGTGGTCGCGTGTAGAAGTGGTGCGAGCAGTGGTCATCTCGACCTCCGGCGCTGTGAGCGCCCGGCGGATCACGCCGGTTCGCAACCTCGCGCTCCTCAGCGATCCGACTTCTGCAGTGCCTCGAAGCGGCACAACACGGCGCGGCGTACCGACCGCGACGAGCGGCGCTTGCACGGCACGCAATTGCGCCTCTGCCGTGCGAGCAAGTGTCTCCACGAGGGGAACACAGTGCATCGGTCACGAAAACTCAGCGGGGGCGATCTTATCGACGGCGGCGGTCGGCGACACTCTGCGTCGCGTCACTTCCACGGGCATCACCCCCAGCTTTCTGAACACCGTGCGTTGCCGGCGCACCGGCCACCAATCGTAGAGGTAGATCTGCATCGGTTTCCACATCGCCACCCAACCGGCGATGGTAAGGCTCTCCCTGAGATACCCGGTCCAGGCGGTGCCGTTGCGCGGAATCAACGTTTGCGTGACCACGAGGCAAGTAGCGAGGAAAACGCAACCTATGAGCAGCATCAACCGGCCTTCTTTCATGATTCGCCTGAACTCAAGGTCGCTGAGACTCGCGCGGTAGCTGAAATAATGATGAACCGCGTCTGTAATGAGGGCGGTCGGGTCAGTAGTGGGCCACTGCTCCAGGTGCACGCGTAACGCGCAAGGCGCGTTGAGTGGAAACTCGTGCGCCCAGCTCACAATGTACTCGTCGGCGTCGCGATCGAGATCTCGCTCGTTAAATGGCGACGGATCCATGGAATTGAAAAGTTGACTGATCTCGCGGATGTTCAGCTCGATCAGCCAGAGCGGCGGCGCGGCATCCAATCGATGAGGTTCCATAGTTGATTGTATTTGGTTTCTCCGCTGTGTGATTGTGCCACGCCGTTGAGGTTACCCACGCGCCTGACGCACCGAAGCTCACGGCCAGATGCGCGACACTAGCCTTCGCGCATGTGCACGGAGGTGTCGGTCGCGGATCGCGTACGGCGTGATGTGCTGTCGACAATCTCCGCGACGTCCGCCTCATCAAAGGCTTATGTGAGGCGCGCTAAAGGCGAGGCCGCTCGCGACTACTTATTCACCACGAAGGAGATCTTCGCCGTCAAACGGTAGCGGACGATCTTGTCGTTCTCGACGATCGCCTTCATGCCGCTCACCCAGAGCTGCTTGATGCCCTTCACCGTCTTCGCCGCTTCGGCGAGCGCCTGGTGCGCCGCGTCGTCCCAGCTCTTCTCGGACTCGGCGATGACCTCGATGACTTTCACGACCGACATGGCTTCTCCCTGCGCCGCTCGGGCGCGTTCGGATGTCTCTCCGCTAGCAAGCATTGGCTCCCGCATCGATCTCGTCGGGCGCCAGATCGGCGCGGGACGTCTCGCACTCACATCGTTCGTCGCGCAAACACTGCACGATCGGCGCGGCTGTCGGCGATGGCGGGCCTTCGGCGGCGCCGAGTATCGTGCCACCGCACGTGAGGATCCCGGATGCACCGACATCGTCGTCGCGCGCCGACGCCGCCGCCTGCTGCTGCGTTTTCTGCGTCACGATCCACCTCGCATCTCAAGAGCGCCGTAGTATAGCTCGGTCGCCGAACGATACGAATCAGGAAACGCCTGACAGACGCGCGGTCGCGGCGAATGCACCTTCTTCACACACAGATCAGTCGCTCGTTTGTTCCACACGCCGTGCGAAATGTACCGACGGCAAGCCAGGCGATATATGAAGAAGACCGATACCCAACTTCGACAGGACGTGATCGATGAGCTCGAGTGGCTTCCGAGCATCGACGCCGGCGACAGGCCGCCAACTTGCCGAAGGTGAAGCGTCGCGGCTATCACTCACTGCGTCGGCAGTTCGCGACGGAACTCAAGACGGTGCCGCTCGCCGATCTCGCGGTACTTGGCGGATGGACGGACCCCGCAAACGATCCTCAAGTGCTACATGCAACCGGACCACGAGCCGATGCGCGCAGCGCTGGTGAATCGGCGATCGGTCGTGCAAGTAGCGAGCACCTGAAATTTCGCGTCCGAACGCGAATACACACCGCAATACACACCACAGCACACTTTCGGCCGAAAACGAAAACCCCGCACGGCCGTAAAGCCGTGCGGAGCAATCATTTTCGGAAGTGGGCCAGCGAGGAGTTGAACCTCGGACCTCACGCTTATCAGGCGTGCGCTCTAACCACCTGAGCTACTGGCCCCGCTTTTCCCGCACCTGCCTGTTGGCCTAACCGCTTGCTCCGCCAGCACGTTC
>JALYSW010000324.1 GCA_030854615.1 Gemmatimonadota bacterium | reverse complement strand
ACGCCCCCGTCGCCCGCCGCATCACCCTCTTCTACGAACGCTTCCCCGCCGGTCGAATCATCACCTCGCTGATCGAGCGCGACGCACGCGCCATCGTCTTTCGCGCCCGCATCTATCGAACCCCCGACGAGCCGCACCCCGCCGCTACCGGATGGGCCCTCGAGCGGGAGGGCGATGGCGACGTCAACGTCGTCGCCTGCCTCGAGAACACCGAAACCTCCGCCATCGGCCGCGCTCTCGCCAACCTCGGCTTCACCGCGAGCGCCGAACGTCCGAGCCGCGAGGAAATGACTCGCGTCGCGCACGCGCGTCTGGCACCGCCGCCGCTGCGCGCGTCACCACGCAGCCGCACCCCCGATAGTGCCATCCAATCCCACGCCAACGCACTCGGCGACGTTTTGTCCCTGCTCGCGCTCGCGCGCCTCGCGGGGATGCGCTCCGAGCGCGCGGCACGCTCGAGCGCGCGCCTCATCACCTCCCCGCCCACGCAGCCGGATCTCGCGCGCATCGCGAGCCGCCTCCGCGCCTGGATTCGCCGCCGTCGCCGCGATCACATCGGGGCGGTGTAACCGTCCGGCGTCTTCAGAGTGACGAGATGATGCGAGGCAACAGGTGAGCGGACGAGAGCGGACGGACGATGCACGGGGCACGCCACTCGCGGAGCGCATGCGATGGCGCGCGACGAGCGACGCCGAGTTGGTAGTGGCGATGCGGAGAGGGAGCTCCGAGGCGCTGCGCGAGTTCTACGCGCGCTTCGAGCCGTTGCTCGCCCGCTACGCGGCGCGTGCAGGGGTGTCGATGGATGCATGGGAGGAGGATGCGCACGATGTGCTCTGCGAGGTCGTGCTCGCGCTCATCGCGAACGACCGACCCGCGCGCTCTCGCAACGACGTGCGCGACATCCACGCCTACCTCCAGCGCGCATTTCGCAACCGCCTGCTCACCGCACGGCGTACAGCCGCGCGCCGGAAGCATCGCGACACGATCGCCACGTCGAGCGCCGCGGAGACGGGCGAGCGTATCATCCTCTCCAGCTGCTCCGAGAGCTCCGTTCGTGAAAGCGGTCCATCGTATGCGAGCGATGCCGCTACGCTCTCATCGGCGCTCACTCGCCTCGCCGCAGTGCTCGATGGCGAGCTCGGTGTGAACGACCGGCAGATGCTCACGTGGGTGAGCAACAACGTGCCGATGCGCGAGATCGCCCTCTGGCTCGAGATCAGCTACGCCGCATCGAAAGTGCGGCTCTCGCGCGCGCGAAGCCGCCTGCGCGCGCGCGCGCTCCGACACGTCAACGAGTGCGTGGGCGCCGAGCGTCAGGAGCTTGTCGATTTTTTTCGCCGAAGCACGGGGAAGGGGAAGGAGACGCGACCGATCGCCGTCCACTACGGCGCGGCCGAACAAGGAGAGAGAGGATCACATGGAGACGTTTGAGAACGCGAGCGACCGCCAGGAGCGCCGCGAGCGCGAGATGGATGCGCTGGCGCGTCTCGCTGTCCACGCAGACGAGCAAAGGCTCGCCGCCGCAGCCGACACGAGCACGGACTTTCACGAGTGGCTTGCGTGCGACGCGCGCGCAGGACAGCGAAGCGGCGAGCGCCGCGCGACGGAAGCGCGAGCGGAGCGGTTCGCGCGGCGCATGCAGTCGCTCGTGCTCGCCCGCCGGCTCGGCGTCGCTGCGTCGGCCTCACTTCCCGTCGTCCACGACGCACGCGAAGGCGACGCGGTGCGAGAGCGGCTCGTGCCCTGGCCCGAGCTCGGCGTCGCCGCCGGCGTCGGACGCGAGCTGTGGGATGAGCCATGCGAGCGGTGGGTCGAGCTGCCGCGAGATCTCGCGGCGGGACACAAGTACGTCGCGCTCACCGTGAGCGGGAGCAGCATGGAGCCCGCTCTGCACGCGGGCGATGTAGTGCTCGTGAGCGTGGGAACGCCGGTGCGACGCGATTCGATCGTCGTCGCGCGGCGCCCGGAGGAGGGTTACGTCGTGAAGGCGGTCGGAAAGCTCTCGCGCCGAGCGATCGAGCTGCGCTCGCTCAACCCCGAATTCGCGACCTTCTCGATCCCCCGCGACGACACCCTCATCGTCGGAACGGTGGTGATGCGCTGGTGCTCACATTGAGCGCGCTCACTACCGCGGCCGCACCCTCGGCCCTCGCCGCTGCGCCGCAATGGCGTGGATCCCCGCCAGCGAGAAGTCGGCGATGTGCTCCGCCATCTCGCGAATCGCCTCGTCGGTCGCCGGCTGCCAGTCCGGCATCACCATCGACTTGAAGGGATCGGGAAGAAAGAAGAGACACTGTGACTGGATACTCGTGGTGCACCGCCGAACACGCTCCGGCGTCGCGGCGTCGCCGAGCAGGTCGCCGACGACGCCGGAGAGAAACTCGATGCGCGGCATGATCGCCGCCCGGACGTACGATCGCGCCACGGTCGTCGGATTCGACATCTCATGCTTGAGCAGCTGATAGATCCAGCCGCGGCTGTCGGATCGCACGATGCGCGGCAGATACTCGCGCACGTAGTGGCGCAGGCACTCCTCGGGCGTGTGCCCCTCGCGCGCGAGGATCGCTTCGGCGTTCATCTTCTGCGCGAAGCGGAGCCCCGTCTCCAGCACCTGCTCGTACAGCCCGAGTTTGTCACCGAAGTGGTAGCTCACCGCGGCGAGATTCGCCTGCGCCTCGCGCGTGATGTCGCGAACCGTCACCGTCGCGAAGCCGCGCTCCGTAAAGAGCTTCGTCGCGGCGTCGAGGATCCGCTGGTGGGTGTCCGCCACGTGCACCGGAGCGGCCGTCACAGCGTGCGCCTGAAGAGCAGCGTCGCCAGCGTCATCGTCATGACCGAGAAGAGCGTCAGGTAGAGCAGGTCGTAGCCGATCGCGCCGAAGCCGGTGTTCTTGAGCACGAGCGACTTGAGTGCATGCACGGCGTAGGTGAATGGATCAATCTTCGAGATCACCTGCATCCACCCGGGGAATGCCTGCGTCGGGTAGACGGCGCCGCTCGGGAAGTAGAGAAAAGTGTTGAGCACGCCGAAGGTGGCGCGTGGGATGAGCGGATCGTTCACGCGCACCATGAGCAGGAACATCATGCTCACGAGTGCGATCGCCGTCACCACGATCACGACGAACATCCGCACGAGCCGCAGCGGATCGAACGGGTGGGGAACGCCGGCGATGAGCGAGCCGATCGTCATCAGCACCAGCCCCGCGAGCACGGCCTTGATCGCCCCCGAGAGATTGAAGCCGAGGATGAGCTCGAGCCGCGTGATCGGCGTGACGAGATAGCCCTCGTGCAGCCCGCGCGCCTTGTCGTCGACGAAGATGATGCCGCCACCGATCATCACCATCATGAAGATCGACATCACGATGGAGCCCGGCAGCAGATACTGGATGTACGGCACGTACGGATACATCTCGACGACGTCGAGCGTGGTCTGCTGCGCCACGCGGTCCTGCGCGGCCGCGGGCTGATTGTACGCCGCGATCAGCCCCGAGTACGCGCCGGCGAGGCTCGCGCTCACGAAGTTGTCGGTGTTGTCCTCGATGAGCGCGACGCGCGGCGCATCGCCCGTGAGCTGCCGCCGCGAGAAGTCCGGCGGAATCGCGAGCACACCGTTGAGACGTCCGTTGCGGAGATCGCCGAGCGCGGCGCCGAGATCGTTGTACATCAGCGGCGTGAACGTGTTCGCGTTCGCAGCGACGGCGTTCGACAGCTCGTGGAGCCGCACCGCGGGGACGCCGTGATCCTGGTCGACGAGCCCGACCTTGAGATGCTTCACCTGCCCGCCGAACGCGTAGCCGAGGACGACGAGCTGGACGATCGGCATGACGAGCGACATCACGATGAGCATCGGGCTGCGTCGGAAGCGCCGCAGCTCGCGTTCGATGATGGCCCACGTTCTGTGCATTGCGCGCTCCTATCGGCTGCGGTTGAACATGACGGACCTGTCCGCCGCCGACGGCTCCTGCAGCGCGTCGCGTAGCTGTCGCCCCGTGTAGTGCACGAACACATCGTCGAGCGTGGTGCTCTGCACGGCGAGCGAGAGCACACGCACGCCTGCCTCTGCGGCGGTGGCCATCAGTGCGGTGGTCGTCTCGGGGCCGTTGTCCGTCGCGATGCGCGCGACGTGTGCATCACCCGTCACGCGCTCGACGCCCGCGAGCGACTCGAGCTGCTGGTGCCAGTCCGTGGGCGCGTTGCCGAAGCTCGCCTCGATGGTGTTCGTCCCGGGGATCGATGCCTTGAGGCGGATCGGCGAGTCGAGCGCCATGAGGTGCCCATGATCCACGATGGCGATGCGATCGCACCAGCTGTCCGCCTCGTCCATGTAATGCGTCGTGAGCAGCACCGTGAGCTCGTACTGCTCCTTCATCTTCCGCACCATCTCCCACACCGCCGCGCGCGAGACGGGATCGAGCCCGGTGGTCGGCTCATCGAGGAAGAGCACCCGCGGGTGATGCACGAGCCCGCGCGCGATCTCGACGCGACGCCTCATGCCGCCCGAGAGCTTCTTCACCTGCTCGTTCGCCCACTTCGTGAGCTCCACCTGCTCGAGCAGATCGGCGATGAGCGCGTTGCGCTTGTCGCGTGGCACGCCGTAGAGCTTTGCGAAGATCAGCAGATTCTCGTAGACGCTGAGCTCGAGATCGCTCGTGAGCGCCTGCGGGATGACGCCGATCACCTTGCGCACGCCGTTCGGATCCTCGACGACATCGATACCATCAACCTGCGCGGAGCCGCTCGTCGGCGGAATGAGCGTGGTGAGCATCCGGATGAGCGTCGACTTGCCCGCGCCATTGGGGCCGAGGAGACCGAAGATCTCCCCTTGGTCCACTGTGAAGGAGATGCCGTCGACGGCCGTGAAGTCGTCGAACTTTTTTACGATGTTCTTCACTTCGATCGCGGCCCGCATCAGGATACGGGAAGGAGCACGTAGGCGGTCATCCCCGTCGCGAGCCGCCGATTTTTATTGTCGACGCGCAGGCGAATCTCGAAGGTCTTGATGTCGCGCTTGGTGCGGCTCACATCGCGCTGTGTGGCGAACCCCGCGTCGACGCCGCGGAAGAACACGGTGCCATCGACCGTCTCGCCGGAGGGGAGCCGTACCTTGAGATGATCGCCGAGCTTGATGCGCGAGATGTAGCTCTCCTCGACATCGGCGCGAACCCACAGATCGTCGGGATTGATCAACGTCATGATCGGCGCGCCCGCGGCCACGACCTCGCCTGCCCGCACGGCGCGCACATCGACGACACCATTCAAGGGCGAATGGATCTCGGTGTAGCCGAGCCGGACGTCGGCCTTCGCGGTCTGCGCGGCGGCGGCAGCGCGTTGCTGCTTGGCGCCGACCAGCGCGCTCCGCTTCATCGCGACCTGCTCCTCCTGCCCGCGTGCGAGCTCGAGCGCGGCGCGCTGCGCGTCCGTCTGCCGGTCGGCCGCCTCGGACTTCGCCTTGGCCACGAGCAGCTCGGTGCGATGCTGGTCGACGTTCTGCTGGGAGATCGCGCCGCTCTTGAGAAGTGCTGCGTAACGGTCATAGTTCGCCTGTGCGTTGGAGAGGTCCGCTGCTGCCTGCGCTCGCTGCGCCTCCGCGCTCGCCACCGTCGCCTCGGCCTGGCGCACCTGCTGCGTCATCTGCTGCTCCTGGTAGCGAAGCGCGGACTCGGTCTCGCGGACCTCGGTGGCCATCCCCTCGGCGCTGTGCGCATAATAGGCTTGATCGGCGGCGAGCTCGCCGGAGGAGATGACGGCGAGGAGTTGGCCGGTGGAGACGGAGTCGCCCTCGTTCACGAGGAGCTTGGTGACTTGGCCGGCCACCTGGGGGCTCACTATTACGTCATTGGTGGTGACGATGCCGGTGAGGACGAGGGGTTTGGCGGGGGCGAAAACGGCGTAGGCGATTCCGGAGACAGCGACCACAGCAGTGGCGATAAGGATGATGCGCTTGCGATTCATGGGAGATTGATGCTCGACTTGCGTGGTTCGTGTGGCGCAGGACACAATTATGATTAAAACAAGTGTATGAATCGATTGTTTGAATGTCAATACGTGAACGCGATTGACACGCGTGGCGTAACCTCGGAGACTGCCGAATGCCGCACGACTCGCGCGAGCCACCCGCTGGGGGAAGTCGCGCCGGCTTCTCTGCTTCCACCTTTCTCAGGGCGCTCCTCCCAGCGCTCGCCGCCACCGCGATCGTCGTCTTCCTTGCCACCCGGGACTGGAAAACCGCCGAGAAGCCACGCGCTGACGGCATGATGCGCGTCACACTCTCGCAGAAGGATGCTGCCTTCCGGCCGATTCAACCGGCCAAAGGCGGCGCCAGCGGCGAGGTGATCTTCAAGCCGGCCGGACCCGCGCTCCACTTCGTCATGCACGGCTCCGCCATCCCGGCTGGTCTCCGCTATGCGCTCGAGCTCCAGGTGGACAACGCGATCTACTCGGTCGCCAACGTCGTTCCTGACGAGCACGGTGCGATTGCGATCGACACGACGCTCACCCGATTCGCCGAGGGGATTTGCGTGGGTAGGAACTACGATGCGCCGCGGCCGGTCCTCGGTCGCCACGCGATCAAGTTCTGGATCAAGCGCGACGGCAGTCCGTCATCCGGCACGATGCCTGGAGTCGCGCCGTCGGCGCCCGGCGCGCAGCTTGCCTGTCACGGCAACGGCGACGGCAACTACAGCTACGTGCTGCTCGACAACGGGTCCGTCAACTTTACCGGAACCGCACAGGCGGCGCACGACTCGCCGTAGGTCGAGGTCCACTTTCTCCTTTTTGCCAGTGATCGACGGCGCGCTGTCGTTTCTCTCGTGGCAGCATCCCGGCGATACGCTGCTCGCGCGCTATCTCGCCGCGCCGCTCGTCATCGGCGTGGTGGCATTGGCGCTCCTGCGTGCGCCTCTGCCTCGTCTCGCGCGAGTCGAGCGGCTGCTCGCCGGGCGCTGGCCGGCGCTCGTCATTGCGCTGATCACCGCGCTCACCTTCGCCTTCGAATGGGGGTCGCTTCGACAGCTCCCGCTCGTGCATGACGAGGCCGCCTACATTCTGCAGGCGCGGCTGTTCGCGGCGGGCAAGTGGACGGATAGCGTACCGATCCCGGAATTCTTCGAGCAGCCGCACGTGCTCGTGACGCCTCGCTTCGCCGAGAAGTACGGGCCGGGTAACGCGCTCATGCTGGTGCCGGGAATCTGGCTTGGCCGTCCGGGACTCATGCCCGTCATCATGCTCGGTATCGCCGGAGCGCTGATCTTCGTGCTCGGCCGCCGCATCGCCGGCGTGTGGGTCGGCGTGCTCGCGTGGATGATCTGGCTCGGGCTCGCGTCACCGACCACGACGTTCCGTCCGTCGTACTTCTCCGAGATGCTGACGCAGACGCTCTGGCTCGCGGGATGGTGGGCGCTGTTGCGCTGGCGACAAGACGGGCGGCTCGGACATCTGCTGCTCATCGCCGCCTGTATCGGCTGGATGGCGATCTCGCGCCCGCTCACGGCCGTTGCCTTCGCGATACCGGTGGGCGCGGCGGTACTGTATCTCACGTGGCGCAGGGCGGCGTGGGCGCAGCTGTCCGCCGCGATGGCGCTCGGGATCTGCTTTCTCGCCGTCATTCCGCTCTGGAGCGCGCGCACGACGGGGAGCTGGCGCGAGACGCCGCTCATGCTCTACACCGATCAGTACATGCCGTACGACGTGCCGGGATTCGGATTGCGCGAGCGTCCGCTCCTGCGCGAAGCGTCACCGGAGATCTCGTGCTTCGAACGAATTTACGGCTCCGCGCATAAATGGCACCTGCCGGCGGCGATCCCCGCGAACCTGTACGCGCGCACGCACGAAACGATCAACGCGTTCTTCACCGATCGCCGGCGCGGGCTGCTCATCTTCGCGGCACTCGGGATTCTCGCGAGCCCCGTCGAGCTGGGATTCATGCTCGCGACGTGCGTCGTGCTCGTGCTCGCATACACGAGTTACGCGCACAACGCGGATTGGGCGGTCTACTATCTCGAGACGCAGCCCGTGTGTGCGCTCCTCGCCGGCGCGGGAATCTGGGTCATTCTCTCGGCCATCGGTCGCCGGTGGCGACGTCCGCGTGCCGATCAATCGCCGCGTGCAACCGGGCTCGAGCTCGCAAGCTGCGGCATGCTCGTGCTGGCGCTATTGGCCCTGCCGCCCACGCGCGACGCGGTGCAGATGGTTCGCCACTTCAAGTCGATCGGAGACCTGCCGCATCGACTCTTTCGGCAGGCGGTCGATTCGCTTCCCGCTGGGCGTGCGATCGTATTCGTGCGCTACGCGCCGGGCGAGGGATGCCAGCAGAATCTCATTCAGAACTATCCGCCGATGGCTGC
>JALYSW010000315.1 GCA_030854615.1 Gemmatimonadota bacterium | reverse complement strand
CGACTCGTCGCGGCGAGCCTAAAGATTCCGCGGTTTAGGAGAATCGCAACCGTATGCCTGACCTAGAAGAAGAGACCACTCCAACAGCGACGCTCTCACAGCGCGACCAGCAGAAGGGACAGCTGCGTCTTCTCGCCCACGGCGACAACCGGTGGGACGAAGACGAGTACACGCCCGAGCAGGAAGCGGAGATGATCGAGCTGTACGCGGGCACGCTCGCGTCGATCGATGAAGGAGAGATCGTCAAGTCAAAGGTCCTGGAAATCCGGGACAACATGGTCATCCTCGACATCGGCTTCAAGTCCGAGGGTGCCGTTCCGCTCGAAGAGTTCAAGGATCATCCCGACCTCAAGCCTGGTGACGAGGTCGAGGTGCTACTCGAGCATCTCGAAGACGCAGAGGGCTCGGTCGTTCTTTCGAAGAAGAAAGCCGACTTCATGCGCGTGTGGGAACGCATCCGTCAGGCGTACGAAACCGATCAGCCGGTGGAAGGCACGCTCGTCAAGAAGATCAAGGGTGGCGTGGTCGTCGACCTCATGGGCGTCGATGCATTCCTTCCGGGTTCGCAGATCGCGCTTCGCCGCGTTCCGAACATCGACGAGCTGCTTGGTCAGAAGTACGAGTTCAAAATCATCAAGCTCAACAAGCGCCGTCGGAACATCGTCGTCTCGCGCCGCGTGATCCTCGAGGTCGAGCGAGCGGGCAAGCGCGAGAAGCTGATGAAGGAGCTCCAGAAGGACCAGGTGCGGAAGGGCGTGGTCAAGAACATCACGGACTTCGGCGCATTCATCGATCTCGGCGGCGTGGATGGACTCCTCCACATCACCGACATGTCGTGGGGGCGCATCTCGCATCCGTCCGAACTCGTGCACATCGGGCAGGAGCTCGAGGTCAAGATTCTCGACATCGATTGGGAGCGCGAGCGTATTTCGCTCGGCCTCAAGCAGCTCCAGAGCTACCCGTGGAAGGACGTGGCAGAGAAGTATCCGGTCGGCACGCGCGTCCAGGGAAAGGTTGTCTCGATCACGAACTACGGCGCGTTCATCGAGCTGGAGCCGGGGATCGAAGGGCTGGTGCACATCAGCGAAATGAGCTGGACGCGCAACGTCCGTCACCCGTCGAAGCTCGTATCGATCGGCGAAGTGATCGAGGCGGTGGTGCTCAAGGTCGATCCGAACGAGGAGAAGATCTCGCTCGGCATGAAGCAGACGGAGCAGGATCCGTGGGTCGTGCTCCCGTACAAGTACCCGGTGGGCACGCGCATCATCGGCAAGGTTCGCAACCTCACGAGCTTCGGTGCATTCGTCGAGATCGAGCCGGGCATCGATGGGCTGATCCACATCTCCGACATGAGCTGGACGAAGCGTGTGCAGCATCCGTCGGAAGTGGTGAAGAAGGGTGACGCGGTGGACGTCGTCATTCTCAATATCGACGCCGAGAACAAGCGGATCTCGCTGGGCCTCAAGCAGGCGATCGAGGATCCGTGGCTGAGCATCGGTGAGAGCTATCCGGTGAACACGGATGTCAGCGGCCACGTCGTGCGCCTGATGGACAAGGGCGTCGTCGTAGACATTGGCAACGACATCGAAGGGTTCGTTCCGATCTCGCAGCTCAACCTTGGCAAGCCGGTCGTGAATCCCGCGGACGATGTGTACGAGGGAATGAAGTTCGACATGCGCGTGCTCGAGGTGGATCCGATTCATCGTCGGATCGTGCTGACGGTGACCAACGTGCCGGAGGATCAGCCACCGCGCCCGGAGACGCCGAGCAAGGTGATTCCGATGGACGAGGAGAACGCGCCCGCTCCAATCGACATGGACGAGGACGTCGACTCGAACGAGTAGCTCGCGAAGATGAAAAGAGAAACGCCCCGTCGAAAAGGTTCGGCGGGGCGTTTTTGCATCAGGATCGTAGCGGTCAGAAGTTCGTTTCTTCCGTGCGCGTCGGCGTGACGCCGGATGAGGTCATTCTTCCCACCGCTGAGGATATCGCGTCGAGGCGGGACCGGGTGCTCGCGCGCGCGCCGACACTCGCCGGAAGGCCCACGGATGCGTCCAAGGCGGGATGATGTATCCGCCGAAGCAGTAGCATAGCCGCGCTGGCGAGCGGAGCGCCGCTGGATACCCGCACCGCCCGGCGCTACTTTCCCCTCTCATGACGATGCGAGAGAAACTCGACCTCCTCGAGCGCCACCGGGCATCTTCCGAGGTGGGGGGCGGTGCCGCGCGACTGGCCGCGCAGCACGCCAAGGGAAAGCTCTCCGCGCGCGAGCGGCTCGACCTGCTGCTCGACGACGGAAGCTTCGTCGAGCTCGACCGCTTCGTCACCTCGCGCTCCGCCGCGAGCAACGGCGTCGACTCGAGCGTCTTCGGCGATGGTGTCGTCACCGGCTACGGCCGCATCGACGGACGGCTCGTGTACGTGTTCTCGCAGGACTTCACCGTGTTCGGTGGTTCGCTCTCCGAGGCGCACGCGGAAAAGATCTGCAAGGTGATGGACCTCGCCGTGCGGAACGGCGCTCCGATGATCGGCCTCAACGACTCCGGGGGCGCGCGCATCCAGGAGGGTGTCGTCTCGCTCGGCGGTTACGCCGACATCTTTCTGCGCAACACGCTCGCGTCGGGGGTGGTTCCGCAGATCTCCGCGATCCTCGGTCCGTGCGCCGGCGGGGCCGTGTACTCGCCCGCGATCACCGACTTCGTGTATATGGTACGCGGCACCTCGTACATGTTCGTCACCGGACCGAACGTCGTGAAGACGGTGACGCACGAGGACGTGACCATGGAGGAGCTCGGCGGCGCCGACACGCACGCCTCGGTGTCGGGCGTCGCGCACTTCGCCTGCGATTCGGAGATCGCCTGCCTCCAGCAGATCCGCGATCTCTTCCGCTTCATCCCATCGAACAATCTCGGTGAGTCGCCGCGCGGCAGCGGAACAGATCCGCGCGACCGCCGCGACGAGTCGCTGCTCGACATCGTTCCGGACAATCCGAACAAGCCGTACGACATGCACGACGTGCTGCGACGCGTCATCGATGATGGCGAATTTCTCGAGGTGCATCGCGACTACGGCGCGAATATCATCTGCGGCTTCGCGCATCTCGGGAGCTACGGCGTCGGTATCGTCGCCAATCAGCCGGCGGTGCTCGCCGGCGTCCTCGACATCCCGGCGTCGATCAAGGCCGCGCGCTTTATTCGCTTCTGCGATGCGTTCAACATCCCGATCATCACCTTCGAAGATGTTCCGGGCTTCCTCCCTGGCGTCGGCCAGGAGCACGGCGGTATCATCCGCCACGGCGCAAAGCTGCTGTACGCGTACTGCGAGGCGACGGTTCCCAAGCTCACCGTGATCACGCGCAAGGCATACGGCGGCGCGTACGATGTCATGAGCAGCAAGCACATACGCGGCGACTTCAACATCGCGTGGCCCACGGCCGAGATCGCGGTCATGGGCCCGAAAGGGGCGGTGGAGATCCTCTTCAAGCGAGAGATCGCCGAGAGCGACGATCCCGAGGCTGCGATGGAAGCAAAGGTGGCCGAGTACAGCGAGCAGTTCGCGAACCCGTACGTCGCGGCGTCCCGCGGCTACGTCGACGATGTCATCGATCCGCGCGATACTCGCCCGCGGCTCATCGATGCACTGGAGACGATGCGCGCCAAGCGCGATTCGAATCCGCCACGGAAGCACGGGAACATTCCACTCTAATGCCGCGTCCAAGCAGCACACTCATGCTCGGAGATCGCGTTCCGGCATTCGTTCTTCGCGATGCGGTCTCGGACAGCACCTTCGATCTCGCATCGCTGCTCGCCGATCATCGCGGGCTCCTGCTCGTCTTTCATCGCGGCATGTGGTGCCCGAACTGCCGACGCCAGCTCACGGAGCTCGAGAGCGGGCTGCCCAAGCTCGAAGCCGCCGGCATTCGCGTGGCCGCGGTGCTCGCGCAGGAGTGGTACCGCGTGCGCATCTCGCTGGAGAAGGCCGGCGACCCGTATCGCTTCCCGATTCTCTGCGACGGTGATCGCAAGGTCGTGAAGGAGTACGGCGTGTGGCATCCGATCGGCATCGACGCGTTCAACAGCGCGCACCCCGCGTCCTTTCTCATCGACAGTGCGGGCATCCTCCGCTACAGCTTCGTCGGCAGCACGCAGTTCCAGCGCGCGTCGATGAGCGAGGTCCTCGCCGCCGCCGAACGCGAGCTGCGTGTTCAATAAGGTCCTCATCGCGAATCGCGGTGAGATCGCGCTCCGGATCGTTCGCGCCTGTCGGGAGCTCGGCGTCGGGTCCGTCGCGGTGTTCAGCGATGCGGATGCTACTGCTCCTCATGCGCGCGAGGCCGATGAAGCGGTGAACATCGGTGCGGCACCGTCGCGCGACAGCTACCTGCGCGCCGACAAGCTGATCGAGGCCGCAAAGCGCACAGGTGCGCAGGCGATTCACCCCGGCTACGGCTTCCTTTCCGAGCGCGAGCATTTCGCGCGCGCCGTCGTCGAGGCGGGGCTCGTCTTCGTAGGCCCCCCCGCCTCCGCGATCGCGGCCGTCGGCAGCAAGACCGCAGCGCGCGCGCTCGCCGCGACCGCGAATGTGCCCGTGGTGCCCGGCACGACGGATCCGCTGCGCGACGCAACGGAAGCGGTCGAAGTGGCCGAGACGCTCGGCTATCCCGTGCTGCTCAAGGCGGCGG
>JALYSW010000304.1 GCA_030854615.1 Gemmatimonadota bacterium | reverse complement strand
CGGCGACTCAGCCCGGCGACGTGGTGATCACGCTGGGCGCGGGCGACATCACGCGCACGGGGCCCGAGCTCCTCACGCTCCTCTCGGGCCCGGCTCGATGACGCGCGTCCTCGCGATCCTCCAGGCGATCCGCTGGCGCACCGTCTGCATCGCGGCGGCGGTGCTCGCGCTCATCGCGACTCCGTGGTGGTCGCCGAAGCTCCTCTCGCACCTCTCGTTCTTCCGCGTGCGCCACGTGCAGGTCGAGGGATACCGCTACCTGCAACCCGACGACGTGCTCAAGCGACTTCGCATCGACACCACCACGAGCGTGTGGACCGATCTCGACGTGCTGGAGCAGCGTGTGAGGATGCATCCGCAGGTGAAAACCGTCTCCATCGACAGGAATCTTCCGGGCACCCTCGTGGTTCACGTCACCGAAAATTCTCCGATCGCGTTCGTCCCGGGCGCGGGAGGCTTGCGGGCGGTCGACGCGGATGGTCGCTTTCTCCCTCTGGATCCGAGTCGGATCGCCATCGATCTTCCGGTGCTCGCCAAGGCGGACACCATGCTCCTGCATTTGCTCGCTAACGTCCGGAGCGTGAGCCCTGCGCTCTTCGGTGAAATCAGCGACATTCGGAGAACAGGGGGTACCGACATCGCACTGACATTGTCCACTGCACAGGTACGCGCGCTCGCGAGCATCTCCGCGCAGCGGCTTGCCGACATCATTCCCGTCGAGGCGGACCTCGCGCGCCGCAAGGCGCACGTGATCGAGCTCGATCTGCGCTTTCGTGATCAGGTCATCGCCAGGACGCAATGAATCCCGAACGATTGGTCGCCGGCCTCGACATAGGCTCCTCGCGCACCACCGCCATCATCGCCGAGGCGATCGGTGAATATCCGAACGCGTCGCTCAAGATCCTCGGCGTCGGCAACGCGCGAACCGCGGGAATGCGCCGCGGCGTCGTCTCCGATATCAAGGAGACCACACAATCCATTCAGAAAGCGATGAGCGAGGCCGAGCGGATGGCCGGCGTTCAGGTGGATGGCGTGTACGCGGGGATCGCGGGCGAGCATGTGCAGGCGATGAACAGCTCGGGGGTCGTCGCGGTGAATGGCGATGAGGTCACGCGCTCCGACATCGAGCGCGCGAACGAGGTCGCGCGCACGCAGCCGATCCCGACGGACCGCGAGCTGCTCCACGCAATCCCGCAGGAGTATCGCGTCGACCGGAACGCGGGGATCCGCGACCCGATCGGGATGAGCGGGATGCGCCTCGAGACCGAGATGTACCTGGTCACCATCGGATCGTCTCCGGCCCTCAACCTGCGCAAGTCGATCGAGCGGGCGGGGTACAAGGTGCGCGAGCTCGTGCTCGAGCCGCTGGCGAGCTCCTTCGCCGTCGTCACCGACGAGGAGAAGGAGCTGGGCGTCGCGCTCATCGAGATGGGAGCCGGGACGACGAACCTCGCGATCTTCCACGAGGAGAAGATCCGCTTCCTGGGCACCATCGCCTACGGCGGTGCACACGTGACGAGCGACATCGTGCACGGACTCGGTGTCACGCAGGCGGACGCCGAGCGTCTGAAGGAAAAGTATGGATGCGCGTACGAGGCGATCTATGCGGACTCCGACGAGGTGATCACGCTGCCGAGCACCGTTGCGCAGGGAGATCGGGAGATCAAGCGAGAGCTGCTCGCGCACATCATTCATCAGCGAATGGATGAGATCTTCGAGCTGGTCCGGGAACAGATTCGCGATTCCGGGTTCGATGGCCGGCTGGCGGCGGGTGTCGTGCTCACGGGTGGTGCGTCGGCGATCGAAGGGGCGGACCGATTGGCGGCGGATGTCTTCGGGATGGGCGCGCGGCGGGGCACTCCCGCGGCGAGTGTGGGCGGACTGAGCGATGCCGTCGAGGCGCCGCGCTTTTCCACGGCGGTCGGGCTCGCCCTGTTCGGAGCGCACCGGATGTCGCTGGGCGGTGCGGGATCGGCGGCGTCGGGAAAGCGCAAGGCAATGGGGTCGCCGGGGATGGATCGAATCGCGCAGCGTGTCAAGACTTGGCTGCAGGATTTTTTCTAGTCGAGATAGGTCCGTTACGCGTTTGAGTTATCCACACGGAAATAACCGTTAATTGGTGGTGTGTTAATCGTTCGTTCGCACTATATTCACCGCAGCTTTTGATGCTAGCCCAGACTTACGGCCGCGTTCGTCCGTACAATCGCCTCGTTACACTGCCGTTCGCTTGCAGGATCTTCCACTTCCTGGAGTCCTCCCCGCCATGATCTTCGAGTTCGAGGAGAACATCTCGCAAAACGCCCGCATGAAGGTCGTCGGCGTCGGCGGGGGCGGTGGAAACGCAGTCAATC
>JALYSW010000277.1 GCA_030854615.1 Gemmatimonadota bacterium | reverse complement strand
GCACCACCGCACGCGCTCTTTCTCGAAGTCGTTCGCTATCCGCGCGACCTCTACCTGGGCGGCACATGAAGATCCTTCTCGACACGGCGAGCCTCGACGAAGTGCGGTGGGCGACGGAGGTCGGTATCGTCGACGGCATCTCGACGGACCCTACGCTGATCGCCGAAGAGAATTCCAGCGACGAGTATCACGAGCTGCTTGCCGAGCTTTGTCGGCTCACGCGGGGGCCGGTGCTCGCGCCGGTCATGGCGATCACGGCCGACGACATCTATCGAGACGGCAAGGAGCTCGCGAAGATCGCGGACAACATCGTAGTCGAGGTGCCCGTGATCGAAGATGGCCTGCGCGCGACGGCGCGGCTCGCCGCTGACGGAATCCGCGTGACCGCGACGCTCGTGTTCAGCGCGGCGCAGGCGCTTTTTGCAGCCAAGGCCGGTGCCTACTCGGTGAGCGCTTTCGTGGGGCGCGTCGATGACATCGGTGGCGATGGGATCGCGCTGATACGTGACATCCGCCATCTCTTCGACCGGCATCATGTGGAGTGCGAGCTCAACGCCGCCTCGATTCGCGCTCCAATGCATTTTGCGCAGGCGGCGGTCCTCGGCGCGGATGCTGCCGCGGTCCCTCCCGATGTGCTCCGCTTGCTGCTCGTGCATCCGCTCACGGATCTCGGGCTCGATCACTTCCTCAACGACTGGAGCAAGCGCGTTTCGCGCAGCCGCACGAGCCTGTGATCACACGCGCGGTGAGCCTTTCCCTTCTGGCGCTGTGCGCTGCCTGCGGGGACAGCTCGCACGACGCACCCGCGCTCGCGGTAGCAACGGCGAGCGCAGCGACGACGGCCTCTCCCGACTCGAGTCGCTCGATCGCGGTGGCGGAGAGCGCGCTGACGACGCAGCGGCGAACCGCGATCACGGAGGCCGTCGCGCGAGTCGCGCCGACGGTCGTCACCGTGCAGACGGAGGTCGTCGACCGTTCGAACGATCCCTTCGATGCGTTCAACGGCACGAACGAGCGCGTGCTCCCCGGGCTGGGATCCGGCTTCATCGTGCGAGCCGACGGCGTCATCGTCACGAACGCGCACGTCGTCGCGGGAGCAAACACGATCTCCGTTGCGCTGCGCGACGGCACCACCTATCCCGCGCGGCTGCTCGGCAAGGATGAGACGAACGATCTGGCGGTCCTCAAGATCGACGCGAAGGGACTGCCCGTCGCGCCGCTCGGAACGTCGGACGATCTGATCATCGGCGAGTGGGTGATCGCGATCGGGAATCCCTACGGCTTCCTCCTGGGCAACTCGGAGCCGAGCGTCACGGTCGGCGTAATCAGCGGCACGGGGCGCAATCTCGTCGCGCGCTCGCAGGGCTCTGCGATGTACGTCGACATGATCCAGACCGACGCATCGATCAATCCGGGAAACAGCGGGGGACCGCTCGTCAACGCGCTGGGCAGCATCGTCGGGATGAACAGCTCGATCTTTTCGCCGAGCGGTGGGTCGATCGGACTTGGGTTTGCGATTCCGGTGAATCGGGTGAAGCACGTCACCGAGGATCTGCTCGCACACGGCACCGTGCGGCGCCCGTGGATCGGCCTCAAGCCGGAGATTCCTCAGGGACAGGTGCAGCGCGAGTCCTGGCGCGCGGGCGTCATCGTGGGCGCGGTGGTGCCCGGCTCGCCTGCCGATCGCGCGGGGATTCGGCGCGGGGACATGCTCGTGCGCTCGCGGAGCCGAGTGATCAGAAACGCCTTCGACTGGGAAGCGGAGCTACTCGATCTCCGCGTGGGGGACCAGGTGCCGCTCGTGCTCAAGCGCGCGGGGCGCGACATGCCGGTATCCGTCACCATCGCCGATCTTCCGGAAGTGAGCGCGGCGAAGGTCGCGGTACTGAAGGAGCTCGAGCTCGTCACGCTCACGCCGGCGATTCGCGTCGACCGCGGCATTCGCAGCCCGCGCGGCGCGCTGATCTACAACGTGAGCCAGCGCGTGTCCGACGAGCTCGGACTCCAAAAAGGCGATGTGATCGTACAGATCAATCGCATTCCCGTGGAAACCGCGAACGACGCTGCGCGCGCACTCGATGCAGGTGCCGGTCGCGCAACCTTTCACATGTACTTCGAACGAGGGGGCCGCATCTACTCCACCGATTTCATGACGCGATGAGCAGGCATACACGATACACGTCGCCGCTCAGCGAGCGGTATGCGTCGCAGGCGATGCTGGAGCTCTGGTCGCCACAGCGGCGGCACGCCACCTGGCGCAGACTCTGGCTCGCGCTCGCGGAGGCGGAGCGCGAGCTCGGCGTGCGCGACGAGCGCGGACAGCCGGTGATCACCGACGAGGGGATCGCGCAGATGGAGGCGCATCTCGATGACATCGATTTCGCCGCGGCCGGCGAATTCGAGCGGCGCTACCGCCATGATGTGATGGCGCATGTGGAGACGTTCGCAGCGGCTGCACCGGCGGCGCGTCCGTTCATCCACCTCGGCGCGACGAGCGCCTTCGTCACGGACAACGCCGATCTCGTGCTGATGCGCGAAGGGCTCACGCTCCTGCGCGCGAAGGTCGTCGCGGCGATCCAGGCGCTGGCGGTGTTCGCGCGGAAGTGGGCGAGGGAGCCGACGCTCGCGTACACGCATTTGCAGCCGGCGCAGCTCACGACCGTGGGCAAGCGCGCGACGCTCTGGATGCAGGATCTCGTACTCGACCTCGCGGATCTCGATCATCGCGTCGCCACGCTGCCGCTGCGCGGCGTGAAGGGGACGACGGGAACGCAGGCGAGCTTCCTCGAGTTGCTGCGCGGCGATCATAATGCCGTGCGCGCGCTCGAGCGGAATGTCGTCAAGCGCATGGGCTTCACGCACGTGCTCCCCGTCACGGGGCAGACATATACGCGCAAGCTCGATGCGCACGTCCTCGGCGTCGTCGCCGGGATCTCGGCGAGCGCCGCGAAGTTCGCGTCGGACGTGCGGCTGCTGCAGTCGTTCGGCGAGATCGAGGAGCCGTTCG
>JALYSW010000245.1 GCA_030854615.1 Gemmatimonadota bacterium | reverse complement strand
GGAACGTGCGTCGCGCACTCGATGCGGAGGGGTTCGACTCCGTCCAGATCATGGTGTCCGGCGGGTTCACCGTCGAGAAGATTCGTGCCTTCGAGGAGGCCGGTGTGCCGGTCGATTCGTACGGCATTGGCTCCTCGCTATTTTCCGGACGATTCGACTTCACGGCGGACATCGTTCGTCTCAACGGGGAGCCGCAAGCGAAGCGAGGGCGGCAGGAACGACCGAATGCGCGCCTCGAGATAGTCGATTAGCGCCGAGACAGCGCGATATTTCGCGACATCTCGTGGATTCCCGCTCACTCCCTTTTGCTTGTGCTGCACGTCGAATCGCCATACTTTCACTTGTTGCTCATCAGGTGCGCTCATTTGGCGCCCGCCCATTGTCATAGCAAGGATTCGGGATGATCCGTGATCTCCGCATGCGCTGGCTGACGCCGGCACTCGCGCTGCTACTCGTCCTTTCGCTCTCGGCCTGCAGCTCCTTCACGCCGAATAGCATCTTCGGTGCCCATTCGGAGTTCGGGCACTCGGTCGATCTCCTCACACGAAAGCTCGTCGTCCTCGGCGCGATCGTCTTCGTGCTCGTCGAGTCGCTCATCGTCATCATCCTCGTGAAGTTCCGCGAGCGGGATGGCAATCGCGAGGCGAAGCAGTTCCACGGAAATGCGACGCTCGAAGTCGGATGGACGCTGGTCCCCGCGATCATTCTCGCCTTTATCGCCGTTCCGACCATCAAGACCATCTTCGAAACGGAGGCGAAGGCGCCCCCGAGTGCGTTGCAGATCGAGGTCATCGGGCACCAGTGGTGGTGGGAGTTCCGCTACCCGCAGTACGGCATCACGACGGCGAACGAGCTCTATCTGCCCGTTGGCCGCACCGCGAACTTCGCGCTGACCACGAAGGATGTGCTGCACTCCTTCTGGATTCCGCAGCTCAATGGAAAGCGCGATCTGATCTCGAACCACACGAATTACATCTGGTTCACGCCGGATTCGGCGTTCGCGTGGAACGGTTTCTGTGCCGAGTACTGCGGAACGTCGCACGCGAACATGCGCTTCAAGGTCTTCACGGTCGCGCCCGCGGAGTTCGACGCATGGGCGGCGCACCAGAAGACCAACGCGGTGGGCTCGGCCCCACCGGCGCCCGCGCCCGGTGCGGCCACCGACAGCGCAAAGGGAACGCCGCCGGTCACGAAGATCGCGACCTCCGTCGGTACGACGACCCCCGCGGGCGAAGTCGCGAAGCCCCCCGTCGCGACGCCGGTGATGAACGTGTCGGACACGGCATCGGCGACGTATCCGCGCAACAAGCTCCCCGAGTGGGTGATCCCGAAGACGCCGACGCCAGCGGCGCTGACCTTCGACGCATCGGCAACGGGCGACGCGACGCGCGGCATGGCGCTCTTCCGTACCGCACCCTGCATCGCGTGCCACGCGATCCGCGGCGTGCCCACTGCGCAGGGAATCGTCGGACCGAATCTGACGCACGTCGGCAGCCGCACCACCATCGCCGGCGGAATCTACCCGAACGACCTCCACCATCTCGAACTCTGGATCAAGAATGCGCCGGCGATGAAGCCGGGTATCCTGATGCCATTGTTCGGGAAGGCTGAGAAGGGCGCCACCCCGGGGCTTTATACAGACCAGCAGATCGCGGATCTCGCCGCGTATCTCTCGTCCCTGAAGTAATTGGAGATCGATATGGCCACGACGGTTTCACTGCATCCTACTCCATATACGGCGACAGCGCACAAATACGAGTCCGGGATCTGGAGCTGGCTCGCGACCACCGACCATAAGCGCATCGGCCAGCTCTACCTCTACACGTCGCTCTTCTGGTTCCTGGTCGGCGGAATCGAAGCCGGGATGATCCGCACCCAGCTCTATGGGCCGAACGGTCACTTCGTCTCGGCGACGACGTACAACGAGCTGTTCACGATGCACGGCACCACGATGATCTTCCTCGTCATCATGCCGCTGTCCGCCGCCTTCTTCAATTATCTGATTCCGCTGCAGATCGGCGCGCGGGATGTCGCCTTCCCGAGGCTCAACGCCTTCAGCTACTGGGTGTTCCTCTTCGGCGGACTGTTCATCAACGCCTCGTGGTTCTTCCACGCCGCCCCGAACGCCGGCTGGTTCGGCTACGCGCCGCTCACGACCCGTCCGTACTCGCCCGGTCTCAACATCGACTTCTGGGTGATCGGCCTGCAGATCCTCGGCATCTCGTCGCTCGCGGCAGGTTTCAACTTCATTACGACCATCATCAACATGCGCGCGCCAGGCATGCACTTCATGCGCATGCCGGTTTTCACGTGGATGGCGTTCATCACGCAGTTCATGATCATCCTGGCGTTCCCGATCGTCACGGTCGCGCTGGTTTTCCTCATGCTCGACCGCTTCTTCGGCACCAACTTCTACGAGATCTCGGCCGGAGCCGATCCGCTGCTCTGGCAACACCTCTTCTGGCTCTTCGGCCACCCCGAGGTCTACATCCTCATCCTTCCGGCCTTCGGTCTCGTCTCCGAAGTGGTCCCGGTATTCTCGCGCAAGCCGCTCTTCGGATACCCGGTGATGATCTATTCCGGCATCCTCATCGCCTTCCTCGGCTTCGGCGTGTGGGCGCACCACATGTTCGCCGTGGGCATGGGCCCGATCGCCGATTCGTTCTTCAGCATCACCACGATGCTGATCGCAATTCCGACAGGGGTGAAGATCTTCAACTGGCTGGGCACGATGTGGGGCGGCTCGCTCCGTTTTACCACCGCAATGAAGTTCGCCATCGGCCTGGTTGCGCTCTTTACGATCGGCGGCATCTCCGGCGTCATGCACGCGTCGCCGCCGTCGGATCTGCAGCAGACCGACAGCTACTTCATCGTCGCGCACTTCCACTACGTGCTCTTCGGGGGCTCGATGATGGGGCTCTTCGCCGGCCTGTACTTCTTCTATCCGAAGATCACCGGCCGCCTGATGGGCGAGAAGGTCGGCAGCTGGCACTTCTGGCTGACCGCGATCGGCATGAACCTGACCTTCTTCCCGATGCACTTCCTCGGGCTCCACGGCATGCCGCGGCGCATCTCGACCTACGACGCGGGACAGGGCTGGGAGCAGGATAATCATCTCGCGAGCTACGGCGCGATTCTGATCGTCATCGGGACTTGCTTCTTCGTCTACAACTGGTTTAGAAGCATGAAGAAGGGGAAGGTTGCGGGCAACGATCCGTGGGGTGGAGCGACGCTCGAGTGGATGATCCCGTCGCCGCCGCCGGACTACAACTTCGCCACGATCCCCAACGTCACGTCGCGCTATCCGCTCTGGGACCGCAAGTCGCCGCGGCTAACGGCCGAGGTGGCGCACGGCTCTGCGGGCGAGACCAAGATCGATGTCGAGGTGGCCGGACAGAAGACCGGTACCCTCCCCGCACCTTCTGATACGATCGGAAATGCGGCGTCCGCGCAGCCGGTCATTAGCTCCGCGAAGCAGCTGGGCATCGTGATGCCAACGCCGACGATCCGCCCGCTCCTGGCGGCGCTGTCACTCAGCAGCGTGTTCATCGGCCTCATCATGCACAAGAATCTCCCGATCATGTTCCTCGCGGCCATCTGTTTCATGCTGTCGCTGTACAGCTGGCTTCTGACGCCGCTCGAGCCCGAGCACCACTAGCTCCGCATCCCACTGTCGCAGCCCTGACGCTTTCGGAGATCGCTTTGGCTACCGCCGTTATCGACTCACACGACCCGCACGCTGGTACGCACCCGGCCACCAGCACGGGGCTCAACAATACGAAGATCGCCATCTGGGCCTTCATCGGCTCCGAGTGTTTCTTTTTCGCGTCGCTGATCTCGACGTACCTGATCTACAAGGGACGCTCGCTCGTCGGGCCGTTCCCACACGAAGCGTGGACCGACCCGTCGACGCACCAGGTCTACAAGGCGATCCTCAACATCCCGATCACGTCGGTCTCGACCTTCGTGCTCCTGATGTCCTCGCTCGCCATGGTGCTCGCCCACTCGGCCGTCGTTCGCGGCGATCGCAAGTCGTCGAAGATCTGGCTCGCCGCCACCGCACTGCTGGGCGCAACCTTTCTCGGCTTCCAGGCCTACGAGTTCACCTCGTTCGTGCACGAAGGGCTGACGATTCACACCAACCTGTTCGGATCGTCGTTCTTCATTCTCACCGGCTTCCACGGCGCGCACGTGACAGCCGGCGTCATCTGGCTGCTGACGCTCCTGTTCATCGACATCAAGCGCGGTCTCACGCCGGACGAGGCGATCAACGTCGACGTCTGCGCGCTCTACTGGCACTTCGTCGACGTAGTCTGGATCGCGATCTTCACGCTCGTCTACCTCATCAAGTAACCGGGGACTAGAGATGGCCGCCGACCATTCGCACTCGATGGCGCACGACGATCACGGGAACGCGGGCTCGCACGAGCACACGCATCCGGACTGGGGCACCTACAAGTGGGTCGCGCTCAT
>JALYSW010000240.1 GCA_030854615.1 Gemmatimonadota bacterium | reverse complement strand
AGCTACTGCTGAACGAGCGGCTTCCCCATCCCACGCGTGACACGCCGCGACTCTGGAAGAACCGGTTTCGTTCCATCGTGCAGTTGGAAAAGCATCTTCATCGTAACGGCACCCGGATCGTCAAGATCTTTCTGCACCTGTCGAACGACGAGCAGCGACGGCGATTTCTCGAGCGTCTCGACGAGCCGGAGAAGCACTGGAAATTCAGTAGCTCCGACATCCACGAACGTGCATACTGGCCCAGCTATATGACGGCCTACGGCGAGTGCCTCCAGGGAACGAGCACGCATCATGCACCCTGGTACGTCGTGCCCGCCGACGATAAGGAGAATGCCCGACTGATCGTGTCCCGGATCGTCGTCGACGCTCTCGACGGACTCGAGATGGCGTATCCGCAGCAAACCGCAAAGCGTCAGCGAGAGATGGCGGCGGCCCGGAGAGAGTTGTCGAAGGAGTCTACGTAGGCGGATTCCAATGCATCATCCGCCAAACTGAGTAGTTCCCAATCACTTCAACAAGAGGACCGCATGCAGATCCTGATCAGTACGGACCACAATATCGAGGAGCGCGACGCGGGAGCGGCAGCGATTACCGATGACCTTACGGCTGCCTTAGCGCGGTTCAGCGATCACATCACGCGGCTGGTAGTGCATCTTGCTGACGAGAATGGCCCAAAGGGCGGACATGACGACATCCGCTGTACATTGGAAGCTCGCATTGAAGGTCGCCAGCCGATCGCCGCAACGCACCATGCCGACACGATTTCGCTGGCCGTACATGGCGCAGCCGACACGCTGGTTTCACTGATCGAGAACACGCTTGGTCGCACCGAGGCGATTCGGCGCCGAGCGCAAGAAGGATGAGTGCGACTCGCTGGCTGCACGGCCAACGACATCGTCCGCACCGTCCCGGCGGGCCTCGACCTTCCCCGGCTGGCGCACCGTCATTCCTCGGCGCGGCGGATCGCCGCGCCTCGTGGTTCCTCCCGCCGCGGAATTGTGGCTAAAGGCCGCCACTTCCAATCGGCTATGAAGCGCCAGCTTTTCCAGAACGTTGTGCACGTGACTCTTCACGGTATAAACCGCGATGTGCAGCCGCACGCCGATTTCCTTGTTACTCAACCCATCGCCGAGGAGCGCGATCACCTGAAGCTCGCGGGTGGTCAATCGCACCGATTCCAGAAGTTGCGCCCTGTCCGCACCCGCCGTGTTCCTGACGATCTGCGAGAATAGCGAGTGCGTCAGCGCAGACGGTAATACCTCGGCGCCCGCCGCGACTTTTCGAATGGTAGTGAAGAAGTCCTCGAACGATGCATTCTTCATGATGAAGCCGGAGGCGCCCGCCCGCACGAAGGTCGCGACGTTCTCCTGCAATGGCAGCAGACCCATCACGATTACTCGGGCAGCCGGAACTTCCTGGTGGACTGTTGCGGTCAACCTCAAGCTGTCGTGATCGGCTAAACCGAAATCGATCAACACGACATCTGGTGTCGCCTCTCGCACTTTCCGGAGTGCTTCGTCGACGTCGGCCGATGCGGCGAGCACCTCGAATCCCGGCTCCGAATGGATCATGGCGGCGATTCCTTCGCGCAACAGCCGATTGTCGTTGATCAGAACCAACGCGATGGGTGGCCGCGACGGCGCGTCCTCACGTGTCATCGCGAGGAACGGCGGCACGCCGGCGGGACAATTCTGAAAGTCGATGACGTGCCCGGAGTGCGCTGGGGCGCTCTACGGCCGCACGCATTGGTCGCGGACATACTCGAACACTCTTGGCGAGATGGGTCGAACACAAGTGTCGTGAAGAAACGGCTGTACCGAAATCAGCGAGGAAGAGGGATGCGACAATTCACCAACGGCGCGATCGCGGCCGCGAGTCGATCCGGCTCGTCCGTGCCGAAGGAGCAGCGTCGCCCATCGCGTGTCGTGATGCGGACGGCGCCGAGTCCGGAAACGTTGTACAATCGTCCTTCCGGAGTTTCGCGAATACCCCAGCCGTACCCGGGCGGCGTCTTCATCGGCTGCACGTCGGTCAACTCGCTGAGGTCGACCGAGCCGCGAATGAGATTCCCCGTGAAGTGCCAGTAGAGCTTCCCGCCGCGCACATCGATCGTCAGGCTGGAAAAGATCGTCGCCGACGCCAGCACCATTAACGCGACCGCGCCGGCGATCGAGAGCGCCACCGTTCGCGAGGGGCCGGGCGGCATTGCGCGCAGGCTGGTTGCGGCGATGCCAGCGGTGAGCACGACGCCCCCCGTCAGCATGACGAACAGGCCGTAACCAATCTGTGTATGATGGTAGCTGGACGGTGAATCAGTCATCGGATTCCCCGTCGATGAGAGGGACTCGCGCGCGCGAATAGAGTAAGCTACACTACGAACCCGTACGGATGTGTAGCGCACGTTTCCGACGACGTTGCAGCGTGTGGGGAGGAGGCGGCATGGAGAGCAATGAGCTTCCGGAGTGCCGAAAATGCGGGAAGGGCGCGATGCTTCCGCTGAGCGACTACGGGCGGGACGGCGCGCCGATCACGTACAAGGCGTGGGTATGCAGCAATCCCGACTGCGGCTTCAACATCCGCATCGACAACGGCGAGATCAGCTTCGGGCGCACCATCACCCAATCGCACAAATGAGCACGACTCTCGCAATCGCAGACAGCCGCGGCGGCCCACGAGGCCGCCGTCTTTTGTTTCTACTCGTCACTTCGCGCACGCCGTGACGCTCGCGCGTGTGACCACGGCCGCCGAGGCCGCGATGCTTGACACGCGCGCGATAGCGGCGGGGACGCCTGCACGCGCCCTCATGCAGCGCGCGGGCGAGGCGGCTGCGGCCGCGATCCTGCGCGCGTACCCGGACGTGAAGGGCGCGACGGTGAACGTGTATGCGGGGCCGGGGAACAATGGCGGCGATGGGTGGGTCGTCGCGCGCGCGCTCGCGGGCTACGGCGCGCGCGTGTTCGTGCGCGAGGCTGGCGAGGCGCGCAGCGAGCAGGCGAAGGGGGAGCGCGAGCGCACGCGTCGGATGGTGACGCGCGGCGAGTCGCTCGACGCGCAGCTCATCGTCGACGCGCTGCTCGGCGTCGGCGCGAAGGGCGAGCCGCATGGAGAGGTTGCTGCATGCATCGCGCGGATCACCGAGGCGCGCGCAAAGGGAGCGGTCGTCGTCGCGCTCGACATCCCGAGCGGAGTCGATGCGGATACCGGCGACGCGGCGGGCGCCGTGCGCGCGGATCTGACGCTCACCTTCGCGACGCTCAAGCGCGGGCTCGCGGTCGCGCGTAAAAACGCGGGCCGCGTGGTGGTGCTCGACATCGGACTCGACGACGCGGGCTCGTCGGATGCGCTACCGCGACTCGTCGATTCGCACTGGGTGCGCGCGCATGTGCCGCGAATCCGCGCCGACGCGCACAAGGGAACGCGGCGCAAGCTCCTCATCATCGGCGGTCAAGTCGGGATGGCCGGCGCGCCGATGCTCGCGGCGCGTGCGGCGATGCGAAGCGGTGTCGGCATGGTGCGCCTCGTCGTTGCTCGCGAGAACATACCTGTGGTGCAGGCCGCGGTGCCCGAGGCGCCCGCGCACGCATGGCCGGAGAGCGCCGCCGACGTCGAGAGCATCGTCTCCGGCTGGGCAGACTGCGTGGTGATCGGCCCCGGGCTCGGCGCGTCGTTCGGAAGTCGCGCGCTCGTCGAGCGCGTCCTGCACGGCTATGGCGGCCCGGTCGTCCTCGATGCCGACGCACTCAACGTCTTCGCCGGTGAGCCCGAGCAGCTCGGTGCGCTGATAGGCGAGCGCGCCGCGCTGCTCACGCCGCACCCCGCGGAGTTCGCGCGCCTCTTCGGTGTGCACATCAACGATGTGCTCGCGCACCGCTTCGACATCGGCGCCGAGTTGGCGAAGCGCACGCGCGCGACGGTGCTGCTCAAGGGTGTGCCGACGATCGTTACGAGTGAGTCTGGCGCGCGTCTCGTCTCCTGCGCGGGCACACCGGTGCTCGCGGCAGGCGGGAGCGGCGATCTGCTCTCCGGCATCGCCGGCACGCTGCTCGCGCAGATGAGCAACGACGCGGGCAGCGCGCTCACCGCCGGCGCGTGCGCGGCGTGGGTGCACGGCCGCTGCGCAGAGCTCGCGGGGCGCGGATACGTGCGCGGCGTGACGTTCGCGAATCTCGATCTCGCCGCGCGCAGGGTATGGCACGAGCCGCTCACCCAGCTCGTGCCTCCGGTGCTCGCCGAGCTTCCGTTGGTCGGTGAGCGTTGACGTTTCGCGCGCGATGAGCGAGTCGATCGAGCTCGGCCCCGGCCGCGAGTTCGACATCATCCGCGATCTCCTCGCGCGGTGGGGCGCGCGCGCGGAGGGAATCGGCGACGACGCGGCGCTGCTCGATGTCCCGGCGGGCGAGCAGCTCGTTGCGAGCGCCGATACTTCGGTGGAGCACATCCATTTCGAGCGCGCGTGGCTCACGCCGCGCGAGATCGGCTATCGCGCGACGATGGCCGCGCTCAGCGATCTCGCCGCGATGGCCGCATCGCCGCTCGGCGTCTTGCTCGCGCTCGGCCTCCCGAAGTCGTGGCTCGCGAGCGTCGGCGAGATAGGCGACGGCGTCGGCGATGCCCTCGATGTCGCGAAGACGCTCATGCGCGGCGGCGACATCACCGGCGCGAGCGATCTCACGCTGGGCTTCACGGTGCTCGGCAGTACGACGGCACCACTCCGGCGCGGCAGCGCACGCGTTGGCGACACGGTCTACGCTACCGGCGCGCTCGGCGGCCCCGGCGCGGCGCTCGCCGCCTGGCAGCGTGGCGATACACCCGATGCCGCCGCGCGCGAGCGTTTCGTGCGTCCCGTCGCGCGCATCCGAGAGGCGCTCTGGCTCGCGCGCGGAGGCGCCCGCGCAGCGATCGACATCTCGGATGGCCTCCTCGCCGATGCGGAGCACATGGCGACGGCGAGCGGCGTTCGCATCCAGATCGATCTCGACTGTCTGCCATTGCACGACGGCGTCGACGCACGCGCCGCCGCCATGAGCGGCGAGGAGTACGAGCTCATCGTCTGCGCGGCGGCGCTCAACGTCTCCGCCTTCGAGCGCGCCACCGGGCTTCGAATCACCGCCATCGGCCGCGTAATGGAGCCGATCCCCGATGGCATCGGCGTCACCGCACGAATCAATGGCGAACAGCTGGCGCCCGCCAAGGGGTTCCGCCATTTTTCCTGAACATGCGCGCGCTTCTGGCTTATCCAATGATGGTGCTGCAGACGCTGATCTTCATCGTCCCCATCACCATCATGACGCTCTTTCACATCCCGATTCCGCCGGACAGCTTCGTGGGACGCGGCGGACATTGGTGGTCGTACTGGGTGCTCAAGGCAGCGGGTGTGAAGATCGTCGTACGCAATCCGGATCGCGTGAGCCGCACCGAGTCGCGCGTCTATGCCTCCAACCATGTGAGCTGGTTCGAGATCTTCGCGCTCGCGACCGTCGTCGATCGCTATCGCTTCGTTGCGAAGAAGGAGATCCGGAGCGTTCCGCTGTTCGGCAGGGCGGCCGGCGAAGTCGCGGCAATCTACATCGAGCGAGGCAACCGCAAAGCCGCCTTCAGCGCGTACGAGGAGGCGGCGCAGCGCATCAAGGGCGGCCTCAACGTCGTCGTCTTTCCGGAAGGCACACGCGGTCGAACCTATGAGCTTCGTCCGTTCAAGAAGGGACCGTTCGTGCTCGCAATCGCCGCGCAGGTTCCTATCGTGCCGGTGATGAGTTGGGGCTCGAAGGAAGTGCAGGCCAAGGGCGAGATGGCGATACATTCAGGGACGATCGAGCTGACCTTTCTCGAGCCGGTGCCCACGAAGGGAATGACGTACGAGGATCGCGATGCCCTCGTCGATATCGTCTGGAATCGCATTGCAGCGGCGCTGGAAGAAAAGGGCGTGCCGATCCACAGGCCTACCGAGTCGGAAGCGGCCGCGCTACAGGCAGAATGAACGCACTTCAACCGAGAGATCCATGTCAGAGATCGTAGACATCACCGCGCGCGAGATTCTCGATAGCCGTGGCAATCCGACCATCGAGGCGGACGTGTTGCTGGAGAGTGG
>JALYSW010000237.1 GCA_030854615.1 Gemmatimonadota bacterium | reverse complement strand
CGTCATCAGTCTGCGCTGCGCACGCTCATCATCCGGCGCACGCGCCGCCGCCCAGCGCGCACGCTCGGCGGCCTCCGCCCCCCGGCCGGCGGCTGCACTCTGATCGCTCAACGTCCACGCCGTCGCGGTCGCCCGCTGGCGAAGCCGCACGCGCTCCTTCTCCAGCCACTCCTCGAAGTCACTCGACGCATCGGAGATGTAGAAGCCGTCGAGCAGGTCGCCGCGGTACAGCTCGAGCGCCTCCGCCAGCGCGCCGCGTGCCAGGGCGTCGTCGAATGCGCGCGCGTCGCACCAGAGCGCGTCGGTCGCGAGCCCGATGTCCTCACCGCCGCGCGTCTGTACGACCGCGGCGCCAAGAGTGCTGCGGAGAAAGTGCACCGCCTGGCGGAGTGCCCGACGGGCACGCTCCTGATCCATCTCCGGCCAGAAGAGCGAGAGCATCGTGTCGCGGCGGTGGAAGCCCGCGGGCGTCGCGATCGCGAGATACGCGAGCAAGGCAAGCCGCTTCGGCTGCGCGAGTGCCAGACGCAGCTCGTCGCCGTGCTCGTCACGCAGATCGACGGCGCCGAAAGTGCGAAAATGAATCACGCGGCGACTGGCACGAAAGCGGTCACTGAAGGCAGAGGAGTTGTGCGGCGCTCACTGCGCCCGACGGGAAGGCTGGCGTGTCAGCTATCATAGTACGGAGCAGCGACTCGGAACGGCAAGCCGAGCGATGCTCTCGAACCGGAATTTGACAGTTAGCGCGGTACAGCCGCCCGGTGGGGCAACTACTGGATACAGAAAGAGCCAGTCGGCCGTCCGTGAATGCTCTACACGGTACGATCGCCTGGCTCCCTCTGGGCGCCCCCGCCAAGGAGGGCGCGACGTCAGCCTACGCTGTCATCGATCGACGCGCAGACCGCTCGGCACGTGGTTCGGTGTGAGCCGTCTCAGATCTCGCGCCCGGTCGTCCGTGAGCGCGCTCATGTAGTCGGTGAGCGAATTGATGATCGAGTCCGTCAGCACGACACCGAGTATGAGCGTGTCGCGATGCGCGTTGATATCCGGCGCGTTCGGGAGCAGCGTGCTGCGGAGCGCGGGCTCGAGCTGCAGCGGATCGAAGGCGAGCAGCTTCTTGTCCGACTCGCTGTAGTGCGCGATGAAGTCGCGCAGGGACCTGATCGCGCCGTCGTGACCATAGGGCGCCGTGAGCTCGATGTTGCGCAGCGGTGACGTGCGGAAGCGGTACTTCTCCGATTCGTCGCCCGTGATGTTCATGCGGCCGAAGTCATCGCGAAGGCTCGGTCCATTCCCCTTGCCAGGGCCAAACTGCGCTACGGCGACGTCGTGGAACTTCTCGTCGCTGAACGTCGCACCGTTGTGGCAGAGCGAACACTTGATGGTCATGAACGTCTGCGCGCCGGCGAGCTGCTTCGGCGTGAGCGCGTTGTCATTCCCGGCCAGGAAGCGATCCCACGGCGTGTCGTCGAAGGTGAGCTTGTCGACGAGGAAGCCGCCGATGGCGTTCGACGCGTGCGCGAACGTCATGTTCTTGAAGCGCTGCCCCGGATACGCTCGCTCGAACATGCGGCGATACTCGGGGATCTGGCCGAGCCGGTGCATCAGCCCTTCCCAGATCGCAGTGTTGTCCGTGTCGGAAATGGTGGCGAGCTCGTTGCCCGTATACGCGCGCATCTCGTCGCGATTTGCGACCGGGAACATGCCGATCGCGGACGCGGGTCCGAATTCCAATACCCGACGCATGCGCGGCGTGAGCTGATTACCGGCCGGCGTGCTCAGACGTCCGTGCAGTCCCGCCTCGATGCGTCCATCCAGGAAGAGATGCTGCATCGCCGCGAGGTTGAACGCGGACGGCGCATTGCGCGCGATGAACAGCCCCTGCGGATGCACGCGCTCCGGGCCCGCTCCATGCGCTCCCTGTCCGATCGACAGACTCCGATCGTCGCCCGTGGCGTACTGAGGGAGATGGCACGTCATGCACGCGATGTCGCGGTTGCCGCTCAAGATTTTGTCGAACGCGAGCGCACGGCCGAGCTCGACAAGCTCAGGGCGAACGTACCGCCGATGCGGGAGTGCAACGACCCCTCGTCCCGCCGCGAGCTGGCGCACCAGCGCCGCGGTCGGATTCGGCGGTGGGGGGCCATGATGTCGCGATGCGAGCGGTTCCGTACTCGCGGCTGGCTTGTCGTCAGCGCAATACATGAGCGGCGCGGCCATGAAGGCCACCGCTACATACGTCTTCCACGTCGTCCGGCGCATAGAACCTCTTGTGGGTGTTCCTTGCCGCAAACGCCAAAGTCCGGACTCATCCGGGGGACGGTCCGCTACTTAGATAGTCGTAGAGAGAGCGAAAATTCGGACATTTCTTTATTAGAACGAATTAGCAGCGTTTAATGCGTGCTAACTGGACAAAAAGCGAGCTGATCGGAGATCGCCGGTAGAGCCCGGTAGAGCCCGGTAGAGCCCGGTAGAGCCCGGTTGAGCAGCGGGCGCGCGTTTCGCCAGTCGCCCGTCCGCGGCGATAGGATCCGCCAGCGTTCTGGATCTAAAAGAGCCACCCGCTCATGCCGTGAAAGCGTCGACAACGGTACGATCGGGTGGCTCCTTTCGCCAACATCGGCGGCTCCCGCCACCACGCTACGTGATCATCGATCGACGCGCAGCCCACTCGGCACGCGCCGCGGTGTGAGATACCTCAGATCGCGCGCCTTGTCATCGGTGAGTGCGCCCATGTAGTCCGTGAGCTTGTCGACGGTCGAATCCGAGATCACGAACCCGAGCATGAGCGTGTCGCGCTGCGCGAGGATATCCGGCGCGTTCGGCAAGAGCGCATTGCGAAGCGCTGGGTCGAGCTGCAGCGGATCGTAGGCGAACAGCTTCGCGTCCGACGCGCTGTAGTGCGCGATGAAGTCGCGCAGCGAGATGATCGCGCCATCGTGGCCGTATGGCCCCGTGAGTTCGACGTTGCGGAGTGGCGTCGTACGGAAGCGATATTTCTCCGTCTCGTCGCCCGTGATGTTCATGCGACCGAAATCATCGCGGAGACTTGGCCCATTGCCCTTCCCGGGTCCGAGCTGCGCAACCGCCACGTTGTGGAACTTGTCATCGCTGAGCGTCGCACCGTTGTGGCAGATCGAGCACCTGCCGCGCATGAACGACTGCGCGCCCGCGAGCTGCTTCGCCGTGAGGGCATTGTCATCGCCAGCCAGGAAGCGATCCCACGGACTGTCGTCGAAGGTGAGCTTGTCGACGAGAAAGCCGCCGATGGCATTCGACGCGTGAGCAAAGGTCATGTCTCTGAAGCGCTGTCCCGGATATGCGCGCTCGAACATGCGGCGGTACTCGGGGATCTGCCCGAGACGGTGCATGATCCCTTTCCAGATCGCGGTGTTGTCCGTATCGGAAATGGTGGCGAGCTCGTTGCCCGTGTAGGCGCGCATCTCGTCGCGATTGCCGACGGGGAACATCCCGATCGCAGAAACCGGCCCGTATTCCAGCACCCGGCGCATGCGGGGCGTAAGCTGGTCGCCAGCCGGCGTACTCAGACGACCATGCAGCTCCTTCTCGACGCGTCCATCCCAGAACAGATGCTGCATCGACGCCAGATTGAACACTGGCGGCGCGTTCCGCGGGATGAAGAGTCCCTGCGGATGCACGCGGGATGGCCCCACTCCCCTCCCGCCCTGTCCGATCGCCAGAGAACGGGCATCGCCCGTCGCGAACTCGGGCAGGTGACACGTCATGCACGAGATGTCGCGGTTGCCGCTCAGGATCTTGTCGAACGCGAGCGCGCGACCGAGCTCCGCGAGCGCCGGGCGGACGTACGGTCGGCGGGGCATCGGAACCACACCGCGTCCCGCCGCGAGTTGGCGCACCAGTACCGCCGTTGGATTCGGCGGAACCGGATTCTGAACGCGGTCCGCCACGGGCGCCGTGCTCGCGGGTTGTTTTTCGTCGGCGCAGTTCATCAGCGGAGCGACCAGAATGGCCACCGCTGCACACGTCTTCCACGTCATCCGGCGCATAGAACCTCAGATAGCTGTTTGCGGTAGTGACGCTAACAACCGGGCACATCAAGATGTGCCCGCTATCCAGGTAATCGGAAAGTGGAATGAAAAGCAGACAGCGGAACGAAACGTTCCTGACTCGCTGCGGCGTCCCTGCTAGCTCTCCGACTGCGCCTCGTCGAGGAGACTCTCGTGAAGCAGCAGGCGCGCCTTGCGCCAGTCGCGCTGCACCGTGCGCGCGGACACTTCCCGCAACGCCGCAATCTCGGCGAAGGTGAAGCCGCAGAAGAAGTGCATGTCGACGAGCTCCGCGAGCGATGGCTCGAGCGCCGCCAACTCATCGAGCGCGTCGCCGAGACGCTCGAGCTCCAGCGCCTCGTCTCCCGAATCCTGCGGCGCCACCTCGTTGCCTTCGAGCGTGATCTCGAGCTCGCGACCGCGTTTCTTCGCGCGGCGCCGGCGCGTGTAGTCGATCACCAGTCCACGCATCGCGCGAGACGCGTAGCCCAGGAAGCGCGCCTGATCCGGGAACTTCACTTCCTCTCGGCCGACCATGTTGAGGTAGGCCTCGTGCAGAAGCGTCGTCGGCCCGAGCGTCAGTGAAGCGCCGCCCGCGCCCCGCAAGCTTCTCTCGGCTACGCGGTGTAACTCCGAATAGAGCATCTCGAAGAGCGCGTCGGCCGCGGCAGGGTCGGAGCGATCCGCACGTTCGATGAGCTCGTGGATGTCCGTCTCCAGGTGCCCTCCTGATTCCTCGTCGAATGGCCGAGCCTGGCACAGGTTGCCGAGCGAGCGCCGCACCCATTCGAAGCTACGCGATGCAGCGTCGATAACCAGAGGACGAACAATCTATGAAGCGGGTGCGGCGATGGAACGTGTATTCAGAGCTATGAGCACGCGGAATCCGCCGGCGTCGAGATGACGCCGGCGACGATTCCAGGCCGAGCTACTTCTTCCCCTTCTTTGGTCCCTCGCCCTTCCGCTGCTGTGGGTTCGGCACGACGCCGAGCGCGGAGGCGAGATCGATCTGGTGATCCTGCTCCTGCTTGATGACCTCCTGGAGTACCTCCGCCAACGCATACTCGCCAAGCTCTTCTGCCTGCCTGATGCGCTGGCGGTAGTTCTCGATCGTGTCGTCCTCGGCATGCAGGTCGGCCCACAGCATCGCTTCATTCTCTTCCGACACTTCGACCGTTGCCGGGGTGTGGATCGGGTACGCGCCGAAGTAGTCGATCTGCCGCGCGATCGCGAGAGCGTGGTCGAGCTCCTCGTGCGCGTGCTTCTCGAGCTCGCTCGCGATGTTCTGGAAGCGGGCGGTGTCGAGCGTCTGACTGAAGATGACGTACTGTATGATCGCCTTGTATTCGCGGGCGAGATCCTGCTGCAGTCCTGCCACGAGCTGTTCGCGCGTCACGGGCGCGGACGAAGAGTCTTGCTTGGCCATGATCGGTCTCTAGCGTTTGAATGTGAAATGGGGCATCCTGCCCTTCTGAATGAACGCAGGAATCTGGCCCGCGCGCGAGAGGGATGAGCTACCCGAAGGATGAGATGAGGCCGCCACCCGCGGCCGTCGACGATGCCAAATCGTTCGAGATTGCGCGACTGTGGGTGGCTGGCGACGCGCAGCACGTCGTGCTGCGGACGGATGTGTGGCCCGACCCCGCTGTGTGGGGGATCGTGCTCGCCGACCTCGCGCGTCACGTCGCGGTCGCCTATCAGCACAGAGACGGACACGATCTCGAGGACGTGCTGGAGCGTGTGCTGGCGGGTTTTCACACCGAGATCGAGTCGCACGGCGATCCTGCGGCCGGAGGAGAGCCGGAATGAGTGAGCCTTCGGATTCGCAATCGCCATACAAGACGACCCTCGCGCAGAAGTTCTACGCGATCGACGATCACTGGAATCCGCGCATTGTCGGCGAGCTGAATGGGCAGCACGTCAAGATCGCAAAGATTCAGGGCGAGTTCGACTGGCATCACCACGAGAACGAGGATGAGCTTTTCCTCGTCCACCGTGGCATTTTTCGCATGGAATTTCGCGATCACACCGTTCTCCTTGCGCCGGGCGACATGCTGATCGTGCCGCGCGGAGTCGAGCATCGGCCGGTGGCCGATGAGGAAGCGGAGATCGTGATGTTCGAGCCAGCGGGTACGCTCAACACCGGCAACGTCGTGAGTGACCGGACGGTCGCTGATCCGAAACGACTCTAAAACACCCTTCACGACCACTTCTATGACATCAACCGCAACGCACCCCGAGACGCTCCATCCGCGCATTCAGGAAGTTCTCGACTACCTCGAAGTGCATCGGCGCCAGCTCCTCGATACCATCGCTTCGGTGCCGGCGAAGATACGCGAGACGCGGCCGGGCGAGGGGCAATGGTCGGTGGCCGAGGTGGTTGAGCATCTCGCGCTGATCGAGAGCCGGGTCGCCGGTCTCTTGACGATGAAGGTGTCGGAGGCGCGCGCGAACGGTGTCGGTGCGGATGCGGAGACGAGCTCCGTCGTTGCGAGCTTCAAGAATCCCGATAGCGTCATCGATCGCACGAACAAGATTGTCGCGCCGACGGCGACGCAGCCGAGCGGTTCGCTCGACACCGACGCGGGAACGCAGGCGCTCGAGAAGTCGCGCGCAGCGATGGTGGGCGCGCTCCACAACGCGAACGGTGTGTCGCTCGAGCATCTCATGCAGCCGCACCCCATTCTCGGCGCGATGAACATGTATCACTGGATGGTGGCGACGGCGCTCCACGACGACCGGCATGCCTTGCAGATCCGCGAGATCCGGCAGACACTCGCCGGGAGCTAGGATTCATCAGCGCACGACACCGGTCGAGTGGCCGGTGGATGTTCACATTAGCAGGAGCCCCACATGCGACCACTCGGAATCGTCGGTGTCATTCTCATAATCGCGGGCGTTGTCGTGCTCGCGATGAAGGGCATCAGCTACACCAAGGACAAGGACTCCGTGAAGATCGCCGGCGTGGAGCTCTCGAAGGAAGACAAGGGCTTTGTGCCGCCGTGGGCCGGGATCGTCGCCGTCGTCGCGGGAGTGGCGCTCGTCGCCGCTGGACGGAAGACGACCTAGCCGCGTGGCATCGCGATGGCGCACGGTGGCGATGCTCGCCGCCGCCGTGTGCGCCGCGGCGTCGGCCGCGTGTGCGGCGGTGCCGCCACTCGTGGCGGGGAGCACGGACTCGCACGAGTTCACGGCGCGCGTGCGCGGTGCGATCCCGCACGGGGCAGCGGATTCGGCCGCGGAGCGGCTGCTCGTCTCGCAGGGCTTTGGCTGCGCGCACACCGACACCTTGCAGTCCGACGAAGGCGACACGCTGCAGGCGCACCCGGACCCCGACGAGCCGGGGATCGAGTACATCACCTGCGACTACGTGCGTGGGCGGCGATGGGGAGAGAATACGCAGCGGCGCTACGTGGTGGTACTATACATTCGCGAGCACCGCGTCGATCGCGTGTTTGCCGTGACGCACCTGCGCGAGGTGCACTGATGCACCTCTGCCCAGGGAACCCGTGAGCGCCGGCAAACGGAAGATCCACCACAAGATCGTTTTCGGTGGAATCGTGATCCTGATCGTCATGCTCGTGTGGATCTTCGCGTTTCCGAAGCCGGGGCCCTGACCACTCCGTTCAGTGATCGTGACTGGCGTAGCAGGCTCGGCCTCACGTGGTCGCGTCTGCTCCTCGCCGCGCTGTTCATCTTCGCGGGCGTCATGCACTTCGTCGTCCCTGCATCGTATGCGGCGATCGTTCCGCAGTGGCTCCCCAACGCGCCGCTACTGGTCGTGATCAGCGGCGTCGCGGAGATTCTCGGCGGACTCGGCGTTCTCCTTCCGCAGACGCGACGGCTCGCGGGATGGGGGCTGATCGCGCTCCTCGTAGCGGTCTTCCCGGCCAACATCCACATGTTGCAGCTCGGACAGACGAACCACGCGCCGGCGTACTGGATGGCCGCGCTCTGGTTGCGGCTGCCTCTGCAACTCCTGATGCTCTGGTGGGTGTGGCGGGTGGCGGCTCGTCCAGCGAGGTGAGCGACGGCGCGCGATACATCGTGCCGGCCGCGCGGCATCGCGCGGAGCAGACGATCGACCGAAGCCGCTTCATCTGCACGGTACAGCGGGTGTCGTCTGCCGCCGATGCGCAGGGCTTCCTGCGCGAGATGCACGATGAGTTCGCGGACGCGACCCACAGCTGCTGGGCGTATCTCATTGGTGCGCCAGGGAGCACGGACCGCATCGGCATGAGCGACGCCGGCGAGCCGCACGGCACCGCGGGGCGTCCGATGCTCACGGTGCTGCAGCACTCGGGCGTCGGAGACATCGGGACGATCGTCACGCGCTACTACGGTGGGACGAACCTCGGCACCGGCGGCCTCGTGAAGGCGTACGGCGGCACGGTTCAGCTCGCGCTCGCGACCATGCCACGCGCAGAGCGCATCGACTATGCGCAGATGACCGTCGTCGTCGGCTATGAGAGTATCTCGGCGGTGCAGCAGCTTCTCCCGCGCCACGAGGCCGCATCGCTCGGCGAAGACTATGGCGAGCGCGCGACCTTCAGACTTCGCGTCCCCGTGGCGCGCGCGGAGGCGATGCGCGATGCGCTGCTCGAGGCGACGAGCGGCAGGGCCGAGGTGACGATGGCCGACTCGTAACGTTTTATCGGAACGTACCGACGTCCTCCGCGCGTTCGTCTGGAAAGGGGGGAGGGGTGCCTTCCAGCGGCGGGCGACGCGCTCGCTAGCTTTGGAACGACGGTTCCGCTCTCACACCGCAGGATGACATGAAGAAGAAGAACACGATTCCCACGGGCGCTCCCAAGCCGGCTTTCGCGAAAGGCGCGAAGGCGAACGCGCCGATCTGGGCCCCGCGCCAGTCGAAGGCTCCGCAAGTTCGCGTGAAGCCGCGCGACACGTCCGGAAAGTCGGGGCAGCGCGGCAAGTAGAAACCGGCACCGACGGTGGCACTCACCGCGACGATCTACAATTTCGACATCGAGCTCGCGAACGTGGACCGCAACGTTTACGCGACGCTCGCGCTTCGCGTCGCGCAGCAGCCGTCGGAAACGGAGGAGTATCTCCTTACGCGCGTGATCGCGTACGGTCTCGAGTACGCGGAGGGGATCGCGTTCTCGCGAGGGATCGCGGAGCCCGATGAGCCGCCGCTCGCGATTCGCGATCTCACCGGCACGCTGAAGCTCTGGGTGGAATTCGGCGCCCCCGATGCGGCGCGACTGCACAAGGCGAGCAAGGCCGCCCCGCGCGTTGCGATCTATACGCATCGCGATCCGTTGCATCTCCTTCGCCAATACGCCGGCGAGCGCATTCATCGCGTGGAGGAGGTCGATCTCTTTGCGGTGGATGGCGATCTGCTCGCCGGGCTCATTGCGCGGCTCGACCGGCGCATGTCCTTCCAGCTCTCGGTGATGGAGGGCCATCTCTACTTCACGCTCGACGGCGACGCTCTCGACGGTGCCGTCGTGAAGCATTCGCTGGTCCCTGCCGCGTAGCGATTTTTCCTTTCGCTCTGGAGCTCGATGTGATCGACATCTCGATTGATGGTGACAAGGCCGTGTTCGAGGTCGAGGGGATGGACAAGCTCTGGTCGCTGCGGAGCCGTCTCGAAATTCCGCTTGCGCACATCAAGGGCGTGCGCGCGGACCCCACCGTCGCGCACGGCTGGTATCACGGATGGAAGCTGCTCGGCACTAACATGCCAGGGATTCTCACCGCCGGCAC
>JALYSW010000229.1 GCA_030854615.1 Gemmatimonadota bacterium | reverse complement strand
CCTGCATCATCGCTTCGCATGAGTACGTGCGAAGGGCGCCCGCGAACTTCTCGGAATCGGTCTTGATGCCCGTAATGACGGGCATCGCCATCCAGCCTTCCATGAAGTCGCGGTAAACGTTCAACATCTTGCGCGTCTCTTCCTCGGCCTCGTCATGCGTCGCGTGCGCGGTGTGCCCCTCCTGCCAGAGGAACTCGAGCGTGCGGAGAAAGAGGCGCGTGCGCATCTCCCACCGGACGACGTTCGCCCACTGGTTGATCAGCAGCGGAAGGTCGCGATAGCTCTGCACCCATTTTGCGAACATCGCGTAGATGATCGTTTCGGAGGTCGGACGGATGACCAGCGGCTCTTCCAACTCCTTGCCGCCGCCGTGCGTGACGACCGCGAGCTCCGGCGCAAACCCTTCCACGTGCTCAGCTTCCTTGCTCAGGAAGCTCTGCGGAATCAGCAGCGGAAAGTACGCGTTTCGGTGTCCCGTCGCCTTGAACATGTCGTCGAGCGCACGCTGCATGCGCTCCCAGATGCCGTAGCCATCGGGGCGGATGACCATGCATCCGCGCACCGGCGAGTAGTCGGCGAGCTCCGCGCGCAACACCACCTCATTGTACCACGCGCTGAAGTCGGCCTTGCGCGTCGTCAGCTTCTTATCGTCAGCCATTGCTTCCGTGTGTAGAGATCCCGCTCAACCTTCCTCGAGCCATGCGTCGAGCAGCACTTTGCGCTCGATCTTCTCGTCCATGCGCCTCACCATCGCTTCACCGGAGCCGAGCTCCGGCGTCGCCACGACGACGGTGTGCAGTGCGCCCGCGGCATACGCGGCCTTGAGCTGCCGCGCGAGCTTCTGGTTTCCGAGCGCGTACTCCACGCTGCGGCCCCGCGCGCGAAGCTTCGCGGCAACCCCCATCGCATCCTCCACGCCGCCCGACTCACCGTACGCCACCCACACATCCACCACCGGTTCCGCCGCGGGCATCTTTCCACGCACACGCAGCAGCTCACCGAGCACGACGTCTCCCATCCCAAAGCCGAGCGCGGGGAGACTGACGCCGCCGAGCGACTCGAGCAGCGTGTCGTAACGACCGCCGCCGCAGATTGCGCGCAGCTCGCCCTTCGCGTCGAACAGCTCGAAGACGATGCCGGTGTAGTACGCGAGCCCGCGCACGATCGAGAGATCGAGGCGCACCCAGTCACGCACCCCGAGCGATTCGAGATGGTCGAGGTAGCGGCGAAGAGTGTTCCATTCTTCGGTTGCCCCGGCCGCCTGTACGAGCTGCGTGAAGGCCTCCTCGTCCGCCGTCGCGCCCGCGAGTGCGAAGAGCTGTGCCGACATCTGATCGGTGAGCCCCGCGGCCTCGAGTCGTTGCTGCAGCACCTCACGCGGGTCGCGATCGAGCTTGTCGAGTGCCGCATATGCCGCCGGAAGCTGTGCCTCTGTGATCCCTATGCCGCGCAGCAGCGCGTTGAGCAGGCGCCGATCCGACACGCGCGCGACCACGTCCTCATTCGTGAGCCCGAACACGCGCATCACGTCGATCGCCGCGGCGAGCAGCTCTGCGTCGGCACTGACATCCGCCTCGCCGATGATGTCCATGTTCAGCTGGAAGTGCTCGCGGAGCCGGCCACGCTGCGCACGCTCATAGCGAAAGAGCTGCGGAATGGAGAACCAGCGCACCGGCTTCCGCATCGCGTTCGCCCGCGCGGCCACCATACGCGCCAGCGTCGGTGTCATCTCGGGTCGCAGCGCAATCTCGCGATTGCCCTTGTCCGTGAAGTTGTAGAGCTGGTCCACGATCTCGGCGCCGCTCTTCTTCGTGTACAGATCGAGGGGTTCGAGCGGCGGCCCGTCGTACTCGGCGAAGCCGTACCGGCGTGCGACATCCCGCCATCCCCGGAAGATGTACGACCGCTCCGCGAGCTCAGTGGGATAGAAGTCGCGAAAACCTGGTAGCGCGCCGGGGGACATCAGGGGAATCTACGCAATGAGCGGAGACACCTGCAAGCGCGCCATGGCGTCGCCGACAGTATGAAAAGAGCCGGTGATCAGCGTCGTTCCGCTCCCCGTGCGCGCGTCCGCGAGTGCGTCTTCGAAGTCCGGCTCCGCCGTCGCCCTCCAGCCGTGCTGAATCGCGAAACTCAGCGCCTCCTCCATTGGCCACGCGCGATCCGCCGGCACGCTTGGCGGCGATGCAAGAATGAAGCGATCGACCAGCGGCGCGAGCGTCATCATCATCGCCTTCCAGTCCTTGTCGCGAAGCGCCGTCATCAGGCACGTGACCGGGCGCGCCGGCTTCACTGCTTCCAGCGTCTCACAAAGCACCGCGCATCCCGCGGGATTGTGCGCGACGTCGAAGATGATCGAGCCCACGCTCTGGAAGCGCCCCGCGATGCGCACGCGATCGAGCGCCGCCTGCGGATGGAGTGCGGCCGCTGCGTAGGGCGGCCCTGCACTCTCGATCATCGACAGCGCCGTCGCCGCATTCATCGCCTGGTGCCTGCCGATGAGCGGCGTGCGCAGCTGCTGTTCCCCTCGCTCCGTGCGCAGCGTGAAGCGCGTTCCCTCGAGCGAGACCGAGATCCCGGACACCGTCCACTCATCCGCCACAGGGCGCACGGGCGTCGCACCGGCCTCGAACGCGAGCTCGACGAGAAATGCGCGCAGCTTCGGATCGCCTTCGCCGATGATCGCGGGAACGCCGCGCTTGAAGATCCCCGCCTTCTCGCGCGCGATGAGCTCCAGCGTGTCGCCGAGGTACTGCACGTGGTCGATCCCGATCGACGACACACCGGCGGCGACGGGGGTGATGACGTTGGTGCTGTCGAGCCGTCCGCCGAGCCCCACCTCGATTACAGCGACGTCTACCTTCTCGCGCACGAAGTGATCGAAGGCCATCGCCGTCGTCGCCTCGAAGAATGTCGCGCCGAGGCGCTCGACATCGGGCGTCCACCGCTCGATGAACTGCACGACGTCGTCCTCGCTCATCGGCACGCCATTCACCGCGATGCGCTCGCGGAAATCGATGAGATGCGGCGATGTGTACTTGCCGACGCGAAGGCCGAGTCCCCGCAGCAGCGCCTCGAGCGTACTGATGACACTCCCCTTCCCGTTCGTCCCCGCGACGTGGAAGGATCGCACGCGCGTATGCGGATCACCGAGGAGCGACAGCAGCTCGGTGGTGCGCTCCAGCCCCATCTTCCATCCGCCCGAGACACGCGCGAAGAGATAGTCCAGCGCGGTTGCGTAGGCGGAGGTTCCCGACGACTCGTTCATTCGCGCTAAGCTAGCACCATCGTACGCGGCGAGCGCGCCGCGGAGGCGGCGTCGATCAGGGCGACACCCAGCTCGTCGCGGCCGGCTGCCCGCTCATGTGCCGCAGCAGCCCGCCTACGGAGCTCTTCAGATCGCGCCTGTGCGACACGACGTCCAGCATTCCATGATCGAGCAGGAACTCCGCCGTCTGGAAGCCCTCGGGCAAATCCTGCCCGATCGTCTGCTTGATCACGCGCGGACCCGCGAAACCGATCACCGCCCCCGGCTCCGCCACGATCGCATCGCCGAGCATCGCGAAGCTCGCGCTGACGCCGCCCGTCGTCGGATTCGTGAGGATCGACACGTAGGGAATGCGCCGCTCCGCCAGCTGCGCGAGCAGCGCGGAGGTCTTCGCCATCTGCATGAGTGAGAGCACCCCCTCCTGCATGCGCGCGCCGCCCGACGCTGAGATGAGCACGAGCGGATACTTGCGCTCGAGCGAGCGCTGGCCGAGGCGCGCGATCTTCGCTCCGACGACGGAGCCCATCGAGCCGCCCATGAATGCAAAGTCCATGACGCCGAGGTTGATCGGCATCCCGCCGAGATTCCCGGAGACGGACATCAGCGCATCATAGTCGCCCGCATTGGCGAGCGCCTTTTTCAGTCGGGCCGGATACTCGGGAAAGGAGAGTGGATCGACCGAGCGGATGTCGACATCGAGCTCGTCATAACTGTTGTCGTCGAGCAACAGATTGACGTAATCCACGGCACGAATGCGACGATGAAAGTCGCAGTTCGGGCAGACATTGAGATTGCGGATAAACTTCTCTCTGAGATCCGTGTGCCCGCACGCCTCGCACTTCTCCCACGCATCGGGCGGAATCTCCAACTTTTCGCGTCGCGGCTGCCGGGGCTTCCGCTCTTTACGAAACCAGGCCATTCGGGAAATCTGGCCGATTGGTCAGCCTCCGGCAAGCTGAGCAGCGACCGCAACCCCCGCGCACGAGCGGCTAGATCGCGAGCTCTCCCACGCGTCCGCCGCGCCCCTCACTCGAGATTCGCGTCATCAGTCCGATCGACAACCAGCACGCCAGCATGAACGACCCGCCGTAGCTGAAAAATGGAAGCGGAATCCCCGTGATCGGCATCAGGTTGAGGGTCATGCCGACGTTCACCGTCACGTGCACGAGCCAGCTCGCCGCAAGCCCGAAGGCGACGAGACTGCCGAACGAGTCGTTCGCATTCGACGCCGTGCGTACCGCGCGCAGGATGAGAAAGAGGAAGAGCGACAGCGCGACGGTGACACCGAGCAGTCCCAGCTCCTCGCCGACCACGGCGAAGATGAAATCGGTGTGCTGCTCGGGGAGGAACGCGAGTCGCTTCTGAGTTCCGCCGAGAAATCCCTTCCCGATCCATCCGCCCGATCCGATCGCGACCTGCGACTGGATGACGTGCCATCCGGAGTTACGCGGATCGATGGA
>JALYSW010000181.1 GCA_030854615.1 Gemmatimonadota bacterium | reverse complement strand
CTATTGTTCCGGGAGGAACAACAATGCGCGTCAGTGGAAAAAAGGGCTTTACCCTGATCGAGCTTCTGATCGTCGTCGTCATCATCGGCATTTTGGCCGCGATCGCGATTCCGAAGTTCGCGAGCACCAAGGAAAAGGCGTATCTGGCTTCCGAAAAGTCGGATCTTCGCAACATGGCGACGTCGGAAGAGGCGTACTTCTCGGGCAACCAGACGTACACGACCGATCAGAGCGCGATGAACTTCACGACCTCGCAGGGTGTGTCGATCACCGGTATGGTCGCGGATGCGAAGGGCTGGAAGGGCACGTCGAGTCACAACGCGACGACCAAGAAGTGCTACGCGGGCTTCGGTAGCCAGGCCGCTGCGACGACGCTGGACGGTATCATCACCTGCGATCCGTGATCTATCGCGTCGCGATTGGATGCGACGCGCGGATCTGATCGTCGGATGAATGTTCCTCCACGTTCGGGTCAGGCTGATGCCTGACCCGATCGTGTTTCTCCCCTCGAGATCGACATGAGCTCCGCACCACTTCCCTCCGGCGTACCGACGAAAGGCTGGCGCGGCATCTTCACCGCCGAGCGCGTTGCGCTCTTTCTGCTGATCCTGGCGGCGGCGCTGCCGTATCTGTCGTCGCTCACCTTCGGCTTCGTCTACGACGACCTCGGCGTCATCGTCGAAGTGCCGTCGCGACACACGTGGCTGGGCGTGGCGCAGGCGTGGGTGCAGAGCTATTGGGGAAATCCAGAGACGGGGCTGTATCGGCCCGTCGCGCAATTCATGTATGCGCTGCTCTGGAATGTCGGCGGAGGGGCGCCGTGGATCTTCCACCTCTACGCGGTCGTGATCCACGTCGCGACGACGCTCGGACTCTGGTGGCTGCTCGCGCGCGCGACGAATCGGTGGGCAGCGTTCTTCGGCGCGCTGTTGTTCGCGGTGGATCCGGTGCACGTCGAAGCCATTGCCAACATCGTGAACTCGTCGGAGGTGCTGGTGGCGCTGTTCGGCATCGCATGCATCAGCGTCGTCCTGCGCGCGTCGATGAAGAGCGATGGCGGTGTAAAGATCGGCTGGAAGCCGGCGATTCTCGCGGCGGGGGCGTATCTGCTCGCGATCGGCGCGAAGGAGAGCGGCGCGGGAATTCCGGCGATCGCCTTCCTCTGTCTGTGGGGATGGCGCGCATCGGATTCCGGGCGCCGGCCGACGTTCCGCGAGGTACTCGTGGGCGGTTGGCGCGTGTGGGCGCTGTGCACCGTCGCGCTTGTGAGCGTGGTGACGGCGCGCTACTTCGTGCTCGGCGGGCTGACGGTGAGCCAGCACTGGGTCACGCACGAGGTGCGCAACTTCACCTTCGCGCCGCGCTTCTGGACCATGACGGCGGCGTGGCCGCTGATCGGCCGGCTGCTGATCTGGCCGAGCAAGCTCAGGATGCACTACGGATCGGACATCGTGACGCCGCTGACGGTTCCGACGATCTGGGCGGTGCTGTCGTTGGCGGCCGCGGCGATCATTGTCCTTGGCGCGGCGCTACTCGCGCGCCGGGGCGACCGTCGTCCACTGGTCGCGATCGCGTGGGTGGCGATCGCCTTCTTCCCCGCATCGAATCTGCTGGTGCCTACGGGACAGCTCCTCGCGGAGCGGACGCTGTATTTGCCGAGCGTGGGGATCGCGCTGCTGGTGGCGTGGGGCGCGAACCAGCTGTACGTGGCGGTGCGCGACCTCGGGCTGGGGACGTTCGCGGCGCAGCTCGCGACGGGAGTGCCGCTGGCGGCGATTGCGGTGGGCGGGCTGCTGGTGACGTATCCGGAAGTGATTCCGTGGCAGACGAACTACACGCTCTTTCTGCATGGCATCGAGCAGGCGCCGCGCGCGTCTCGTCCCTGGCAGCTGATGGGCGACCTGTACGCGAACCAGGGCGATCACGCCAAGGCGATCAAGTATCTGGAGCGCGCGCACAATCTCGAGCCGCAGAACGACAACATCGTGTTTTTCTATTCGGAGCAGCTGCACGCGATCGGCGCGTACGAGGGCGAGCTCGCGCTGCTGCGCGATGCGGCGAAGGAGAATCCGGCGAGCGAGCAGACGTGGGTGATGTACCTCGTCGCGCTCGGCACGCGACGCGGCCCGGACTCGGTGCTCGCGGAGCTCGCGCGCGTCCCTGCGCACGATTCGACGAGTCGGAACTGGCACGCGGTGATGAAGGGGGAGGCGTACTTCAACAAGGATCTCCCCGACTCGTCGATCGCGGTGTACCGGGCGGCGCTGTTACAGCAGCCGCACAGCGGCAACCTGCACTATCTGCTGGCGAACATGCTGCGGCAGACGGGAAAACTCCCTGAGGCGGCGAAGGAGCTGGCGGTCGCGGACTCGTTGAAGGGTGCGAGGCCGGAGGCGATCCTGCGCATGAAGTCGGAGCTGGCCCTGGCGAGAGGGGACAGCGCGGGCGCGCGGAAGGCGATCAGCAAGGCGATTCGGATCGCGCCGCTGGACAGCTCGCTGGTGATCTTCCAGAAGACGCTCGGGCGGGCCAGCTGAGGGGAGCCTGAGCGCTGTTACGGCGCCCCCGCATGCCGCGCCGTGAGGACGTTCTCCACACGCTCCGCCAACGCCTCCTTCGCCGTGACGTGAATCGCGATGAGATTCCCCGAGACGATGTAGCGCGGCCGCTGCGCGGTCGGCTGCGCGGGATTCGGCATCGTATCGAGCTTCGCGGCGTCCTTTGCCCGCTCCGCGGCCGTCGGATAGAGGTAGATCTCGAGCGCACTCCCGCTCACGGCCAGGACGTCGCCAGCGAGCGAGAGCCCCGCGTGATGTACGACGCGGTCACTGTCGCTCACGACGAGCCCCGCCTCTCCGAGCCGCTTCACGATCTCGGCGCGATTCCACTCGTCGGTTTGCGCGGCGAGGCGTTCGTCGGCCGTCGCGGCGACGGCGGAGTCCGCGTTCGCGCGTTTGGGCGGCGGCGCATCGTGATGCGAACAGCCGAGCGGGAGCAGCGCCAGCGCGACTGCGAAGGCGCGAACGTGCGTCACACCGTCTTTATCTCCGCCACCAGCCGCGACAGCGACGCCTTCGCATCGCCGAAAAGGAGGCTCGTCTTGTCGTTGTAGAACAGCTCGTTCTCGATGCCGGCGAAGCCAGGATTCATGCTGCGCTTGAGCACGATGACGCTCTGCGCCTTGTCGGCATTCAGGATCGGCATCCCGTAGATCGGGCTCGTCTTGTCGTTGCGCGCGGCCGGATTCACGACGTCGTTCGCACCGATCACGAGCGCGACATCGGCGCGCTCGAACTCGCCGTTGATCTCATCCATGTCGTAGAGTCGATCGTAGGGAACGTTCGCCTCGGCGAGGAGCACGTTCATGTGTCCCGGCATGCGACCGGCGACAGGGTGGATCGCGTACTTCACCTCGCCGCCCTTCTTCTCGATGAGCTCCGCGAGCTCGCGCACCTGATGCTGCGCCTGCGCCACCGCCATCCCGTACCCCGGAACGATGATCACGAGCTTCGCGTAGGCGA
>JALYSW010000165.1 GCA_030854615.1 Gemmatimonadota bacterium | reverse complement strand
CGATGACGCTGAACATTAGTCCGATCTGCTGCGGGCTCACGAGCGTTCCCATGAGCAGGCCGAGTACCGAAAAGGCGGTGGCGCCCAAGAGGACGATGAAAATCACCAACGCGAAGTGCGTGGCGGTGAGTCCATCGATCGGCCCCATGATCAGACGCGCGATTGGGAGCACGAACAGCGCGGCGATGAGCCCTTGCAGCACCCCCGATACGATCTTCTCGAGCGCAATGAGCTCGAGCGAGATCGGCGCGAGCAGCCGATCCTCGATCTCGCGCGTCCAGCCGAAGTCGGCGACCATGGGGAGCGCGACGGACTGCACGCTCGAGAAGGCGAGACTCACCGCGAGCACGCCGGGGAGCAGCGCAGCCTTGTATGCGCTGCCGACGAAGCCCATGCGTGGGAGGAGCAGGCCGAAGACGACGATGAAGAGGAGCGGCTGCAGCGTCGTGCGCAACAGGAAGTACGGCAGCTCGCGCCGCGCGACGTTGATGTCGCGCCGCAGCAGCGCGAGGAAGATCCGTCCCGCCGCGGGGCGCTGGGCAAGATCGGTGGCTGTGCCGGTCATGTGAGCTGCCGCCCAGTGAGTGAGATGAAGAGTGTTTCGAGACTTGGTGGCGCCAGGTGGATATCACGGATGGCGCGGCCATGTGCCGTGGCGATCGTGACGAGCGCGGCGATGACCTCGCCGCCGCGATCGCTGTACACGCGCACGTTGTTTCCCGTGAGCTCCGCACTCGAGACCCCCGGCACCGCGCGCATATCGGACACTAAATCGGCGCCGCTCCCGTCGAGCACGAGCTCGATCATCGTGCCGCCAGGCGCGCGCGCCTTGAGCGCGTCCGGTGTGTCGATGGCGAGGAGCTTTCCCTGGTCGACGATGGCGAGACGATCGCAGAGCCGGTCCGCCTCTTCCATGTAGTGCGTGGTCATGACGATTGTCCGCCCCTGGGAATGCAGATCGCGAAGGATCGTCCACAGGTCGAGGCGTGCCTGCGGATCGAGTCCGACCGTCGGCTCGTCGAGAAAGATCACGCGCGGCTCATGGATCAGCGCGCGCGCGATCATGAGCCGTTGCTGCTGTCCCCCCGAGAGCTGCATGACCTTTGCCTCCGCGCGCTCGGCGATGCCGAGCTTCTCGAGGAGCGCCTTGGCGCGCGCGTTCGCGACGGAGCGCGCGATGCCGAAGTACGCCGCGTGAAAGACGAGATTTTCGCGGACGTTCAGGCTGCTGTCGGGATTCGGGCGCTGCGGGACGACGCCGATGCGCTGGCGCACGAGCGTCGGCTGGGTGCGTACATCCGCCCCTTCGATGATCGCCGTCCCCGACGTCGGCAACACGCGTGTGGTACAGATGCCGATCATCGTCGTTTTCCCCGCACCGTTGGGACCGAGGAGGCCGAAGAATTCGCCGGATTGGATTTCGAGATCGAGTGACTCGAGCGCGACGACCTCGCTTCCGGCGCGGCGTTCGGCCGCGGCGCGCGATGCGTCGGGGGCGATGCCGGGCGCGCCGCGGCCGGCTTTCGGCGGTGCGGTCGTGTAGACCTTGCGGAGCTTCTGGGTGCGAATCGCGGCGTCGGGCACGGCAGGAATGTAAATCGTCGGCGTATGGCGAGGCGAGCGCGACGCGGAGGCAGGTGGCTGCGGCGCGGCGCGGGAGATAAGATGGGTCGTCCTCTTCCCCGATCTCACATGCGACTCGCGCGTTTGCTGCTCCTGCTGCTTCTCGCTCCCTTCGCGCTCGCGGCGCAGGGCTCCACCCTGCTCGTCCCTGCGCGAGTCTTCGACGGCGCAACGATGCACGAGGGGTGGGTGGTGCTCGTGAACGCCGACACAATCGTCGCCGCGGGTACCGCCGCCTCCGTCCACGCGCCCGCAGGTGCCGCGCGCATCGATCTTCCCGGCGCGACGCTTCTGCCCGGCCTCATCGATGCGCACTCGCACGTCTTCCTGCATCCGTACAACGAGACGCCGTGGGATGATCAAGTGCTCCACGAGCCGCTCTCACTTCGAGTCGCGCGCGCGACGAACCACGTGCACAACACGCTGCTTGCCGGCTTCACGACCATCCGAGATC
>JALYSW010000150.1 GCA_030854615.1 Gemmatimonadota bacterium | reverse complement strand
CCAGCGCAGCGAGCAGTTCCGCTGCACGCGGCGGAGACCGATTCGATCAGCACGGCGCGTGGAAGGTCCCTCTACACCAACGTGCCGGCGCGCGATGCGTCGGACTCGAGGCTACTTCGGCGCGCGGCATCGGCTCGTGAAGCGAACGTTCGTGCGCGAGAAATTCGACGGAAGCGCTCTCGCACCGACGGACGAGTGGAGCGACCGCTTTCAGACCGGCTACGACATCTACCCGTCGTGGGATTCGCTCGCCGCCGCGACTCACCTCCGAGACTTCGTGCGAGAATCGCACGATTAGCGATTGGTCGATCCCGCGCTCACTGACGGGAGGGACCTCGACATCCATCACCATCCGCACGCGCACACCCGCTGATCTCTCGAAGTCATCCCGCTGGATGACATCGGGAATAAGAAGCGGGTGCGGGTGGTCGTGGTGCGAGGGAGGAGGATGCCATCGAGATGGAAGTTGGTCGGCCACATGTGCGCAGAATGGAGGTCGACGAGCGTGCCCACGATCGGCAGCTTTGAACACCACCATGCGCTACTCAAAAATGGACAATGCGAGAGATGACCCCGACCCAAATCACCATCCGCTCCCTCACGTCTGCCGACGAGCCGCGCTGGTGCGAGCTCTTCGACGCCTACATCCGCTTCTACGAGCGCGAGCCCGACGAAGCGATCACACGACACATGCTCGAACGCGCGAACGACCCTCACTCACCAGTGCACGCGATCGTCGCGCTCGCTGTCGATGCCCGCGTCATCGGCATCGCGAACTACCTCGTGCACGAGAGCACGACGCAACTCACGCCCGTGTGCTATCTCCAGGATCTCTTCGTAGATCCGCTGGCGCGCGGCGGTAAGGTCGGGAAACAGCTCATCGACTGGCTCATCGCCGAGATGAAGCGCGAGCGATGGTCGAGGCTGTACTGGACTACGAAGGAGACGAATTATCGAGGGCGTGCGCTCTACGACACGTTCGGGGTGCATACCGGATTTCTGAAGTACGCGGTCGCAAACGAGGATCTACAATCGGGCTCCTGATTGCGGTCAACACGTCCCGGGAAATGCGCGGCGTGATTCCCCTCGACCCATCCGCGCTCATCGCGTTTCTCGGATCCCAGAACCCCTTTAGGGAACCCCCAACCGAACAAAAAGCCCGACAGCGTCTAAACGCTGTCGGGCCATGCAGTTGCCCCTCCTGGGATCGAACCAGGACTCTTCTGCTCCAGAGGCAGACGTGTTGCCAGTTACACCAAGGGGCATTACGGTCACTCCGCCGCGCAACCACCATCGATGCCCGGCAGAGACGCGAATTTTATTGTCTACAGCACCCCCCGGCAACCCCAACCCGCTTAACCCCTTCCACCGCGTGCTAATATACCGAGCCCTGCCGTGACACGGCGACCCAGCGAACCGTCCTCTTCCAGACGCTTCACGCGCTCGCTTCGTCGCCAATCACAACCGCCGTGCCTCTCTCCGCGCTCGCACGCTCACGCGTTCTCGCGACCGTCGTCGCCGCTGCCCTCCTCGCGGCAGCCGGCTGCTCGAGCGACCACGGCACCCCCACCGCACCCGGAACCGGCGCGCTCGCCGTCATCGTCAGCGGTTTGCCATCTGGCGCCGATGCCTCCGTCGTCGTCACCGGGCCGGCGAGCTACTCGCAGACCATCGCGCACAGCACCACTCTCTCGAATCTCGCGCCCGGCACCTACCAGCTCTCGGCATCGAGCGTCGCGTCGCACGACACGAATTACGTTCCGTCGCCTTCGACCGCGAACGTCGCCGTCGCCGCCGATGCCGGAGCCGCCGCTACCACCGTCGTCTACACAAAGACCGCACCCACGCTCGACCTCTCGATCCGTGCGATGTACATCACCCAGAGCACGCAGACGATGGCCGGTGCGGTTCCGCTCGTGCAAAATCGCGACGGCTACCTCCGTGTCTTCGTCGTCGCCAACGAGTCGAACACCGTCGCGCCGCAGGTGCGCGTGCGCTTCTACGTCAACGGCACGCAGCAGGGATCGCCCACCCTCATCGCCGCGCCATCGCACGCGGTGCCGACGTCGGTCAGCGAAGGGACGCTCGCGAGCTCCTGGAACTTGTCCATCCCCGGATCGATGATCAAACCGGGACTCTCGATCCTCGCCGACGTCGATCCATCGCATGTCATCCCGGAAGTGAACCGGAACAACAACAGCTTTCCGACGACGGGAACGCCGCTCGCCCTCACGGTCAAGAATCTCTCGACCTTCTACATCCGCTTCGTCCCGATCACGCAGAGCGCGACCGGCCTCACCGGCGCCGTCTCGAGCTCGAACACCGATGGGTTCATGGTGAAGACGGTGAAGATCCATCCGATCTCCGCCTACAGCGCCGACGTCCACGCGACGTACACCTCGAGCTCCCTCGCGTTGACTTCGAGCAACAGCAACGGTTCATGGACGACACTGCTCGGCGAGATGCAGGCGCTGCGCGTCGCCGAGGGAAGCCCCCGCAACTACTTCGGCATCGTGCGCGTGAGCTACACCGGCGGCATTGCTGGAATCTCCTACATTGGCGCGAACGCGAGCCTCGGCTACGACGGCGGAAGCACGGCCGAGATCATCTCGCACGAGCTCGGACATTCGTGGGGGCGCTCGCACGCGCCGTGCGGCATCAACGGCAGCACCGATCCGAGCTACCCGTACCCGCAGGGCAACATCGGCGTCTACGGCTACGACGTCTCGACGAAGACGCTCTATCCGCCCGCGACGGCCGAGGTGATGAGCTACTGTCACCCGCAGTGGATCAGCGACTATACGTACACCGGCGTCTACGACTGGCGCGCAGCCCATCCGAGCTCGGCGAGCGTCGTGAGCGCGGAGCTGCAGCCGTGCATCATCGTGTGGGGACGCATCATCGATGGGCGCGTCGAGCTCGAACCGTCGTTCCAGTCGCTGACACATCCGTCGCTCCCCGAGCGGCGCGGTGCGTACGCGGTGCGCGCGCTCGACGCGAATGGCGCGCCGCTCTTCGCGCTCTCCTTCGAGGGAGACTCGATCGCCGACGCGTCGGGCGCGGGACGATCCTTCGCCTACGCGATCCCGCTGTCGCGCGCGCCGCGCCCGATCGCTTCGATGGTGCTCGCCGGACCGCGCGGCTCCGCCGTGCGCCGCGCATCCACTCCCGCGGCGTCGAGC
>JALYSW010000134.1 GCA_030854615.1 Gemmatimonadota bacterium | reverse complement strand
TCGCCGGCGTGCTTGCCGCGGTCACGGACTCGCTCCTGCTCATCGCGAACGATCCGGGTGCCGCGGAGTGGCTCCCGGGAGTGCGCGTGGCGACCGATGTGCGCCCGGGGATCGGGAGCCTCGGCGGGATCCACGCGGCGCTGGTGCATGCGAACACCGCGGTGATCATCGTCGCGTGGGACATGCCGTTCGTGCCGGAGGGATTGCTCGCGGAGCTCCGTGCGCTGGGTGAGGAAGCGGACGTCGTCGCGCCGGAGAGCGGATCGTCGAGGCGCGGACTCGAGCCGCTCTGTGCGTACTATTCGCCGGCGTGCATCGCGCCGATCGAGCGCTCGATCGACGCCGATGACCGACGCGTGATCGGATTTTTCGAGCATGTGCGCGTTGCCCGCATCCCGACGGAAGAGGTGCGGAAGTACGGAGATCCCGATCGGCTCTTCATGAACGTCAACTCACCGGACGAGCTCGCGCTCGCGGAGCACTATGCCTCGACCGCCGATCGTGACGATCATCGGAACTAAGAAGCAGGGGAAGACGACGCTCACGGTGAAGCTCGCGGCCGAGCTGCATCGCCGCGGGCATCGCGTGATGACGATGAAACATGGATCGCACACCTTCAACATCGATCCGTCAACGACCGACACGTACAGACACTATCACGAGGGGCACGCCGAGCGTGTGGCGATGGTGAGTCCGGACAAATTTGCGCTCGTCGAGCGGTGGACGGAGGAGCGCGGGCCGGAGGAGATCGCGGAGCAGTATCTCGCTGACGCGGACATCGTAATCGCGGAGGGCTTCAAGGCGGCGGCGCTGCCAAAGATCGAAATCTGGCGCAGGGAGACGGGGAAGACTCCGTTGTACGATGCAGCGTCGGCGGCGAGTGCACATTACATCGCGATCGCGACCGACGATGCGACGATGACAGCGAGCGTGCCGGTGGTGCTCTTCTCGGATCCGAAGTGGCTCACGACGTTGGCCGACCTCATTGAAACCAGGGTGATGCGCGCATGAAGCTCGTTCGACTGTTGGCTCCGATGGCGGTGACGGTGGCGGCGTGCGCGACAGGATCTGCGAAGAGCGCTCCCAACGCAGCGGAAAGCGCGACCGCAGGCGCGGGTGGCGCGGCGCCAATGCAGATCGTCTCGCGCGCGCAACTGCGGCATGAGATCGACTCGATGGTCGCGCAGCACCAGTTCCGGAACGCGCACTTCGGTGTGCTGGTAGTCGATCCGGAGAAGGGCGACACGCTGTACTCGCTGAATGCGGGAAAGCTCTTCATGCCCGCGTCGAACATGAAGATCGTAACCGGGGCGACGGCGCTCGCGCAGCTCGGAGCCGACTACACCTATCGCACGAGCTTCGAGGCGGCGGGGACGATGAAGCGCGACACCCTCGAGGGCGCGTTGATCGTGACGGGGCGAGGCGATCCGACCATCAGCGATCACATGCGCGGTGATGCGATGAATCCGCTCTACGACATCGCGGACTCGCTGCGGGCGCACGGGATCGTGGCGATCACCGACGGCATTCGCGCGGGACCGGACGTCTTTCCCGATACGACGATCGGCTTCGGGTGGTCGTGGGACGATCTCGGCGAGGACTATGGCGCGGGGATCGACGCGCTGTATTTCAATGAGGGCTTCGGCACGCTGATCGCGCACGGCAAGCCTGGGATGGCGCCGGACAGCTTCGTGACGGCTCCCTCGCGGAAGTATCCGTTCGTGCTCGACATGACGAAGGGAGCCAGCCCCGATACCGGCGATCTCCGCCTCGACTTCAATTCGCTGCGCAACGCGTTCATCCTGCGCGGACGGCTGAAGACATCCACGGACACGCTCATCTACGTGTACCCGAGCCTTCGCGGCGCCTATGTCGCGGCGCTGACGGAGGCGCTCCGGTCGCGCGGGATCGCGGTCGGCACGGGGCGCTGGGGAACGAGCAACACCGACGCTCTCCCGTACGATCCCGCGAAGATGCGCGCGCTCTTCACCGTGCGCTCGCTCCCGCTCCGCGAGATCCTCTCCGCGCTCGAGAAGCCGTCGCAGAATCAGATCGCGGAGATCCTCTACAAAACGCTCGGACTCGAGAAGACGGGAATCGGCTCGGCGGACAGCGGCCGCGCAGTGGTCGAACGTCAGCTGGCGAGCTGGGGCGTGCCCGCCGATGGCTACCTCATACGCGACGGGAGCGGACTCTCGCGCTTCGACTATCTCAGCCCCGAGACGATCGTGCGCGTGCTCGACAAGATCCGCGCAGACACCGCATTCCATGTGTTCTACGACGCGCTTCCCATCGCCGGCGTCGATGGCTCGCTCGAACATCGCATGCGCGGCACCGCGGCCGTCGGGAAGATCCACGCGAAAACGGGCTCCGTCGCCAATGCGCGCTCGCTCTCCGGCTACGCGATCACAGCGGACAACCATACGGTGATCTTCAGCCTGCTCGCGAACAACTGGATCGTGAAGCAGTCCGCGGTCGACAGCGTGCAGAATCGCATCGCCGTGATGCTCGCGTCGCTCAAGCTGCGCGACGCTCACTAGTGTTCACCGTCTCGGACGCCGTTGCGCGCATCGTCGCGGGGATCGAACCGCTCGGCGTCGAGCGCGTAGCGCTGCTCGACGCGCTCGGTCGCGTGCTCGCGACGCCCGTCATCTCGCCGCTGACGCTCCCGGCGTGGGACAACTCCGCGATGGATGGCTATGCGCTCCGCGCGGCGGACGTCGAAGGCGCGACGGCGGAGAAGCCCGTGTCGCTTACCGTGCTCGAGACCGTCGCCGCGGGCGCGTTCCCGTCGCGAGCGGTGGAAGCGGGGAGCTGCACGCGCATCATGACCGGCGCTCCGCTCCCTGAGGGCGTCGACACCGTCATCCGCCTCGAGGACACCGACGGCGGCATCGAGCGCGTCTCGATTCGCAGCGATCGCGATGCAGGACGCAACATTCGCCATCGCGGCGAGGATATCACCACCGGCACGAGGGTCCTCGATTGCGGCCAGCCGATCGGTGCGGCGCAGATCGGCGTGCTCGCGTCCGTCGGCGCATCGTCGGTGGACGTCTACCGTCAGCCGCGCGTCGCGTTCTTCGGATCGGGCGATGAGATCGTGGACCTCGACCGCTTCTCCGAGGCACTCGACGGCAAGAAGATCGTCACCTCGAACAGCTATACGCTCCACTCACTCATCCGGCTCAACGGAGGCATCCCCGTCAACCTCGGTGTCGCGCGCGACGATCCGAAGGACATCCGCGCGCGCATCGATCGCGCCGTCGGGTGCGATCTGCTCATCACGTCCGCAGGCATCTCGGCTGGGGAGTTCGACTACCTGCGCCCCGTGCTCGCGGAGGCTGGCGTCACGCTCGATGTGTGGAAGGTGCGCATGCGGCCGGGCGCGCCGCTCGGCTTCGGCTGGCTCGCGAAGATGCCGTGGATCGGGCTCCCCGGGAATCCGGTCTCGACGATGGTGACCTTCGAGCTTTTCGTGCGGCCGGTGATGCGCCGCATGCTGGGCCACACTCGTCTCTTCCGGCGGCCGATTCCGGTAACGCTCGAGGAGCCGGTGAAGATCGGCGCGGCGCTCACGCACTTCCTGCGCGCGATCGTGAGCGTGCAGGCAAACGGCACGCTAAGCGCGCGTCTCACCGGGCCGCAGGGCTCCGGAATTCTCACCTCGATGTCGGTGGCGAACGCGCTGCTCGTGATTCCTGAGGAGCGCCCGCGCGTCGAGGCCGGCGAGACGGTGAACGCGATCCTGCTCTCCGAGGACGCGCAGCTCGCCACGCACTTCTCGCTGTGACCTCCGTGTTACGCGGGCGCCCGCTCGTGAAGGACCTCGAGCGACGCTTCGTCATCGCCAACACGACGGTCGAGCTTCCCGGCGGCGCGGTGAACATGATGCATCCGGAGAACACCGACGCGCTGATCAGTGAGGAGGACATGGTGCGCGATGACCGCCTGCCCTACTGGGCGGACATCTGGCCATCGTCGCGAATTCTGGCGCGCGCGCTCGCGGCGGAGAGCGGCGATGGGCGCACACTCCTCGAGCTCGGCGCGGGACTCGGCCTCGCGACGATCGGCGCGATGCGCGCCGGTTTCGACGTGCTCGCGAGCGACTACTACGACGACGCGCTCCTGTTCACGAGCGCGAACGCATGGCGCGCACTCGAGCGCGAGCCGCGCACCCGGATGATCGACTGGCGCGACCTCCCCGCCGACCTCGGCACCTTCGACCGCGTCGTCGCGGCGGACGTGATCTACGAGGATCGCTATCCGCCGCTCGTGGCCAACGTCATCGCTCGCACGCTGGCGCCCGGCGGTGTCGCCACGATCGCGGATCCTGGGCGGCCGATGATGGAGCAATTCTTCGAGCTGCTTCCTGCACGCGGGCTGCGCCTTCGCAATACCGAGCTGATCGACTACGACGAGGCTCCCGCGAAGCAGACCATCCGGCTACATCACATTGTGCCATTGACTACATAAAATCGAATTCCCATGGTGATGTGCCAGCAGTCCTTCGGCGAGCTCGGATGCTGTCGTGAAATGATGGAGTCTCGCAGCCCGTGCCACGACCTCGACTCCACGAGTCGAGCGCATTTCGAGAGGTCGGTCATGCGATCGATTGCGTTACGACTCGCCCTGGTATCGATGGTCGCCGCGATCGGGTGCAGCGGTGATAGTAGCGTTGCGCCAAAGACGGGACCAACGGGCCAGCTTTCCGACCTCCCTCCAGAATCGTTCGCCGACTATTCCCGGGTGAGTCTCCCGGGGAGTGAGACAGCGGTCGCGTTGAACAACGGTGGCGATGTAGTCGGCGCTACTGCGTCCGGCGGCGTTTTATGGCACGGCGCGACGCACGAGAGAATCACGCTTCCGATTATCCCGACCGCGATCGCGACCGACGGAACCGTCGCGGGAAGCGTTGACGGCCATGCGGCAACGTGGAAGAACGGCCGCGTCACGATCCTCGACACGGCGGCCAGCGCGGCGCTGGCGATCTGTCGTTGTGAGTCCGCGACCGTCGTCGGAAGCGTTCAGGTGGATGGAGTCACCCACGCAGCGAATTGGGTCGACGGAATTCGCATCGACGCCGGCGTGCCGCCGAATAGCAAGCACGCCGAGTTTTCATCGATCGGGACTGGCTTCATTGTGGGGAATGCGATCGTGCGAAGACCCGACCCGCATAGTGGGAATCTGGCGGATTCCGCCGATTACGACACACCCTTCTCCTGGTCCCATGCGGGAGGATGGCATCCCTTGATCCTCGGTCAGGTTTCAGTGGCCACGATCAATTCCCTGAATTCACACGGCTTCGCAGTGGGAGTCGGCGCTGGGCCCAACGAATTCAACGTCATCCGAGGCATTCTGTTTGACGTTGCCGCCGGTACCGCACAGGACGAGTTTCCCGCCAACCAAACCATTATCAACATCTTTCCAACGGGCATCAACGATTCCAACCTGGTCTCCGCAGTCGCCGATTTCTCCCCTCCGGAGACTGGGCCCCAGGGCACAATCGCTCTCGTCGGCTCGGTAGGTGGCGGGCTGATTTTGCCCCCGGGAGTTCTCGGCGACCAAACCGCCGGCATCAACAGCGCGGGAACCATCGCCGGGCAATCGAACGGTCTGCCGGTGCTCTGGGTCCCGAATCCATAACGCCCAGCTTGTCCCGCCGAGCGTGCTCTCCGGTGCTCTCGGGTACTAGGTGCGGAGACGCGACGCGACGACCTCGGAGATGTCGAGCACCGGCACCTCGCTGTCCTTGGCCTTCACGCCGTCGCTGATCATCGTCATGCAAAACGGGCACGCCACCGCGAGCATGTCCGCCCCCGTCGCGAGCAGCTGCTCGGCGCGCTCGATGTTGATGCGCTTCCCCTGCGTCTCCTCCATGAACATCCGCCCGCCGCCGGCGCCGCAGCAAAAGCCGCGATCGCGCGTGCGCTCGGGCTCGACCAACGTCACGATCGGCAGCGCGCGGCGCAGCGTTTCGCGCGGCGCGTCGTACACATCGTTGTAGCGGCCGAGGTAACAGCTGTCGTGGTAGGCCATGGTGAGCACCTTGCCGTCGTCCGTGTCGAGCGGAACGCGGCCGGCCTCGAGGAGCCGCTCGATGTACGTCGAGTGGTGGATCACCTCGTAGTTGCCACCGAGCTGCGGATACTCGTTGCCGATCTGGTGGAAGCAGTGCGGGCAGAAGGTGACGATGGTCTTCACATCGTAGCGCGTGAGCGTCTCGATGTTCTGCTTCGCGAGCGTCTGGTAGAGATACTCGTTCCCCATGCGCCGCGCGGGGTCGCCGTTGCAGGATTCCTCCTGGCCGAGGATCGCGAACGGCACGCCAGCAGCCTGGAGGATGCGCGCGAAGGCGACGCTGATCTTCTTGGAGCGGTCGTCGAAGGAGCCCATGCATCCGACCCAGAAGAGAATCTCCGGGCTTTCACCGCGCTCGACCAACTCCGCCATCGTCGGGATGTCGAGCCCGTCGGCCCACTTCGCGCGATCGTCGGGGCGGAAGGCCCAGGGGCTGCCGTTGCGCTCCATCGACTCGAAGGTCGGCAGCACCTCCGGCGGAAAGCGCGACTCCATGAGGACGAGGTTGCGCCGCATGTCGATGATGTGGTCGAGATGCTCGATGCCGACGGGGCACTCCTGGATGCACGCGCGGCACGTCGTGCACTGCCAGAGCTCTTCCTCGGTGATGAAGTTGTCGAGGAGCCGGTGCTCGAGAATCTCCGTTGCGGTGCGCGCGCCCTCGTCACCCTCGCCGTGCGCGAGCGCGCGGTGTGCGAGCTCCGAACGGTCGCCGACGAGCAGCGGCGCCTTCTCCATGAGCCGGCGGCGCGTGTCGATGATGATCTTGCGCGGACTCAGCACCTTCCCCGTGAGATGCGCCGGGCATGCCGCGGTGCACCGCCCGCACTCGGTGCACGTATAGCCGTCGAGTAGATCCTTCCACGTCAGCTGGTCGACGTCGGCGGCACCGAACTGCTCGACATTCTCCGCGTCGAGGTCGAGGAAGCGAATGACGCCCTTCGGCCCGGGCCCTTGCGCGTTCGAGAAGTAGACGTTGGGAATCGACGAGACGATGTGCAGATGCTTCGAGTACGGCAGGTAATTCAGAAACGCGAGCACAAGGAGCGCGTGCGTCCACCAGAAGAGCGCGTGGGCGCCGGTGAGCAGCCCTGCGGGAAGCGCGCGCAGCGGCATCGAGAGTGCGAGCGAGAGCGGCTTGGCGCGGATGATCGAGTCGGGATCGCGCGCGAGCTCGAGCGCGTTCACCGCGAACATCGTCACCATCAGGCCGCCGATGGCGCCGAGAATGAGGAGCGCGTCGCTGTGCCCGAGGTTATCACCCTCCAGACGCTCGGGGTGCAGCACGAGGCGCCGATAGAAGGCGAAGGCGATGGCCCCGAGTACGAGCGCGCCGAAGAGATCCTGGGAGACGGAGTAGAAACCGTAGAGCGGTGCGGGGAGAAACGCGTACGAGAACGCGGGAAAGCTCCCGTTGAGCAGCAGCTCCGCCGTCCCTGCCGTGAGCACGACGAAGCCCCAGAAGATCAGCGCGTGCATCGGGCCGGCCACTGGATCGCGCAGAATCTTCTTCTGCAGGAAGGCAACGGTGATGACGTTCTTGAGGCGGACGAGTGGATGCCCGCTGCGGTCGTCGGGGAGCGCTATCGAAAGATAGCCAATCAGCCGCTGGACGTTGTACGAAAAAAAGCCGACGGCCAGGAGCAGGACGAGCAGGAAAACGGCGTTCTCGATTCGCATGGCACCGAAGCTAGGGCGCGTCCAGTAACGAGACAACCAGCGAGGCTCAGCTTTTGGAGCGCGCCTCTTTCACAGCAGCCGTGAGCACGGGCAGAATCTCGATCACATCGCCGACGATGCCGTAGTCGGCAATCTTGAAGATCGGCGCGTCCTTGTCCTTGTTGATCGCGACGATCGTGCGCGAATTACGCATCCCCGCGATGTGCTGGATCGCACCAGAGATGCCGAGTGCCACGTAGAGCTCGGGCGACACCTGTCGCCCCGTCTGCCCGATCTGGTCGCTGTGCGGGCGCCAGCCATCGTCGGTCACCGCGCGCGTCGCCCCGACGGCCGCGTTTCCGAACGCCGCAGCGAGATCCTCGACGAGCTTGAAGTTTTCGGCGCTCTTGAGCCCGCGTCCGCCGCTCACGATCACCGGCGCGTCGCCGATGTCGAGCTTGGCGCCGCCACCAACGATCATCTCCTTCACCACGAGCTTCGATGCCGCCGGATCGACGGCAGACTGCGCGCTCTCGACGCGCGCCGTGCGCGGGACTTCGACCGCCGCACGCGCGCCCGGACGCAACGTCACGATCGCGGGCGACCCCGTGAGCTTCAGTGTGGCGATCACCTTCCCCGCGTACACCGGATGCGTCACCACGAGCGCATCGCCCGCGAGCTCCAGCGTCGTAACATCAGCCGCCATGCTCACACCGAGCTTCGCCGCCACGCGCGGCGCGAGATCGCGCCCCTGCGCGCTTGCCGAGAAGATCGCGGCGCGATACGCGCCCGACTTGATGCGCTCGGCCGCCGTCGCCGCCAGCGCCTCGACGTTCGTGTTCGCGAGCCCCGCATGCTCCACCACGATCACGACATCCGCGCCGTACGTCCCGAGCTCCGCCGCCAGCGACGCGACACCCGGAGCTCCCGCGAGTAGCGCATGCACCTCGCCGCCGCCGCTCGAATCGACCAGCGCGCGCGCCGCGCTCACCGTTTCGAATGCCACGCGCCGCAGCGCACCGCCGCGCAACTCCGCAAACGCAAACATGTTCGCCACTACAGCACCTTCGCTTCGGTGTGGAGCAACCGCACGAGCTCGGGCACCGCGCCCGGCCCTTCGCCCACGATGCGTCCCGCCGCGCGCTCAGGCGGCAGCTCCATCTTCTCGAGTGTCAAGCTCTCCGCTCCGAGCTGCGCGGGCTTCACCTCGAGCGGCTTCTTCTTCGCCGCCATTATCCCCTTGAGCGATGGATACCGCGCGCGCGGCATCCCCTCATCGATGGTGACCACCGCCGGAAGCGCGAACTCCACGATCTCCGCCGCACCCTCGAGATCGCGACGCGCGGTGCCGCGCCCATTCGCGATGTCGAGCGTCGACACGCCTGTCGCGCACGGAAGGCCGAGCAGCTCGGCGGTCATCGGGCCGACGGTCGCGTTCGCGGAGTCGACGGCCTGGCGTCCGAAGAAAATCAGATCGTAACCGCCATCCTTGAGCTCCGCCGCGAGCGCCCGCGCGATCGACAGACCATCGGTGGGCACGCGATCCGCCTTGAGCTGCACCGCACGGTCCGCGCCCATGCTGAGCGCCTTGCGCAGCTGCTCCTGCACGACATCGGGCCCCAGGGAGATCACGACGGTCTCGCCCGGCCCCTGCTTCTCGTTGAGCTGGAGAGCCGTCTCGACTGCGTAGCCGTCGAAGTCGCTCATGTCGTACTTGAGCCCCGCCTCGTCGACCGCCGTTCCATTCGCTGCGATCTTGAATCGCGTCTCCATGTCGGGAACGCGCTTGATGCACACCGCGATTTTCACACTGACACTGGGTTAAGTAAACGCGCTCAACCCGGTCACGGCCTGACCGAGAATCAACGTGTGGATGTCGTGCGTCCCCTCGTACGTGTAGACGCTCTCCAGATTCGCCATGTGCCGCATCGCGCCATACTCGGCCAGGATGCCGTTGGCGCCGAGCAGACGGCGGGCCTCGCGGGCGACGTTCGTCGCGATGTCGCAGTTGTTCCGCTTCGCGAACGACACCTGCTGCGGCGTGAACTTCCCCGAATCCTTGAGGCGGCCGAGGTGGAGCGAGACGAGCTGCGCCTTCACGATCTCGGTGAGCATGATCGCGAGCCGCTGCTGCTGCAGCTGGAAGCCGCCGATCGCCTTGCCGAACATCACGCGGCTCTTGGAGTACTCGAGCGCCTCTTCGTAGCAGGCCATGGCGGCGCCGATCACCCCCCACGAGATGCCGTAGCGCGCCTGTGTGAGGCACATCAGCGGGCTCTTGATCCCGCCGCTCTTCGGGAGAATCGCATCCTTGTGAAGGTGCACGTCCTGGAAGACGAGCTCACTCGTATCCGACGCGCGCAGCGAGAGCTTCCCCTTCTGATCCTTCGCCGTGAAGCCCGGCGTGTTCGTCGGGACGATGAAGCCGCGAATCGACTTGTCGCTCTTCTCGCCGTTCGTCTTCGCCCACACAATCGCGATCTTCGCCTGCGAGCCGTTGGTGATCCACATCTTGCCGCCGTTCAGGATCCACGAACCGTCCGCCTGCTCGTTCGCCATCGTGACCATCCCGCTCGGATTGGATCCATAGTCGGACTCCGTGAGTCCGAAGCATCCGATGATCTCACCGGCGGCCATCTTCGGCAGATACTGCTTTTTCTGCTCCTCGCTGCCGAACGCGAATATCGGATACATCACGAGTGCGCCCTGAACCGATGCGAAGGAGCGAATGCCGGAATCTCCACGCTCGAGCTCCTGCATGATCAGCCCATACGCGACGTTGTTCAGCCCCGCGCAGCCGTATTCCTCCGGCAGATTGGCGCCCAACACGCCAAGCTCGGCGAGTCCGGGGATGATCTCTTCCGGAAAGCGGCCCTCGACGTAGCAGTCGCCAATGATCGGAAGGATGCGCTCGTCGACGAATTGCCGGACGCTGGCGCGAACCGCGCGCTCCTCTTCGGAGAGGGCGCTGTCGATGTCAAATAAGTCTTGCATGCCATAAAGCTACGGCTTGGAAGGGCGCCGTCAAAGTGCCCGTACGCCCCTTGCGTCAGCTCCGGCGGGCCGCCCGCAACCCGAGCTCGTGCTGCGCGACGATGAGCGCCGCCGGCGCCGGCGCGCGAAGCTCGCGCCGCGCCTGCGCCGCGATCCCGACGGCCGCTGCCTTCGCGCGAAAAGTCGGTCCGTGATCGATCGGAAGCCCCGTCTCCGCCTGCCACTGATGCACCATCTCGTGCAGCAGCGTGTGCAGCGCCTCGGCCCAGCCGTGCTTCCTGATGTGCGTCCGGCTGATCGTGATCTCGGCCGATTCACCATATGGCGTCGCCGTTGTGTACTGCCCCAGACGCGAGCGCATCCGTCCAGACAGTTTGATCGGAATCTCGCCGAGCGAGCCACCGAAGTGGCGGAGATTGTACTCCTGATGCCAGTGCGCGAGCTCGCGCAGCGTCGTCGCATCCTCGGGCTTCGCACGCCCCGGCCGCCGCACCGGCGCGCGGTGCGCCGCGGCAACGGGGTGCGCGAGGATCACCTTCTGCGCCTCGTGGCGGTCGGCGCGCGTCCGCCCCTGCACGAACTGTACGATCGCGCGGTGCACCCCCTCGCGCGCCTCGAGATACCCCTTGTTCACGCGAAGCTCGGCGCCGCTGAAGCTCACCATCACCGC
>JALYSW010000123.1 GCA_030854615.1 Gemmatimonadota bacterium | reverse complement strand
TGCTCCGGCGTCGCGATCGGATCCCACTCGCCCGAGTTGAGGAGCACCGGCGTGCCGCCGAGCTTCGCTGGATGCGTCGGCTCGAACGGGACCATCGCGCGGAAGAGGATCGCCTGCGCGAAGAGCGCCGGCCCGGTGAGCATCACGCTCGCGGCGATGTTCGCACCGTTCGAGAATCCCACCGCGACGATCTTCGACGCATCGAGCTCGTATTTGGCGACGGCACCATTCACGAAGCGAATCATCTGCTGCGTGCGCACCGCGAGATCCTCGAGATCGAATACTCCCTCGGAGAGCCGCTTGAAGAAGCGCGCAGCTCCGCGCTCGCTCACCGCGCCGCGAGGGCTGAGGATGGCCGCGCCGGGGAGCAGGGACTCGCCGAGCGGGACGAGGTCGTTCTCGTCGCCGCCGGTGCCGTGGAGCATGAGAAGCGTCGTCGACGCGTTCCTGCCTTCGCCCGCAGTGAAGCGATGGACGAGCTCGAGATCGAAGTTGGGTGTCGTCATGAGCGAGATGATGATCGTTGTGGGCGCTGCCGGCAATGACCCGATAATGGACTACCGATACGTCTCGAAGAAGCCGGTTCCGGTGCCGGATACGGGCGAACCACCGACGCGTCCGCTGATGCGCGCGCGTCCCTTCATCTGGATGAAATACGGCTTGAGAATGCGGCGCGCGTCCGCCGCATCGCCGCGCTCGATGAGCGACGTGCGGGTGTCGCTGCCGATCGCGTCCTCGATGTCGAGCTCGATGCGCAGCGTGTCGGCGGCGCGCGCGTCCTGCATCACCGCGTGGCTCGGCACCTTCACCTGGTGGCCGTTCACCTCGATCGTGCGGCTATCGTCGTACGCGATCTCGTGCGGACGAAACAGGGCGCGAAAGCCGAGCGAGTCGGTGAGGTAGACGAAGAAGGGCTGCGTGGTGCCGACGCTGTCGGGCGGCGCGACGCGGCCGTAGAGCAGCGTGTACTGGCCAGCCCGCGTCGCTCCCCAGTCCCACGACACGCCGTGCCACACGCCCCAGTTGTGATCGTGGTAGCTCTGCGCGCCGTCGTATTTCTCGCACGTGCCCGCGATGCACATCGAGCCCGTCGCGCTCGCGCGAAGGCCGGGCACCGCGTACCCCGATGCAAAGGGACAGCTCTCATCCGTGTCCACGCACTCGGCGATCGATGCGCCGGGGAAGAGGATGTTGGGCGCGGGGGTGACGGTGAGATCGAGCGTGAGCGGTGCGCCGGTGCCGTTCTCGCGTGCGGTCGCGACGAGCGCATAGCGCCCGTCGGGGAGGAGATGCACGCTCGATGCTCCGATCGCGAGATCGGCGCTCTCGGTGGAGAAGTGCACCGCATCCCTGCGGACGTTGGTGGTGAAGCGCCGCGTGCGCCCGCCCTGCTCCCGCACGCTCACCGCGATCTGCCCTCCCCACTTTTCTCCGCGCACGTCGCCGGCGACGATGTACGAGATGAACGCCCATTCCTTGCCGCTCGCCGAGAGCACGTTGAAGTAGTGCCACTCGGCCCAGCTGTCGCGATGCGCGACGTTCTTCGGCGGCAGATGGAAGTGATCGATACTCGTGTAGAGCTCCAGTGGCGTGGGCGTCGCCCAGCGTCGGTCGCCGTCATCGTCGCGCCATGCGCCGCTCACCACCGGCGGCAGCGCGTCGACCGCGGCGCTGTGCGATGGGATCTCCCCACTTGCGCGCACCGTGCGCTCGATGCCGTGCGCGCGGAAGTACAGCAGCTTTCCGTCGATCTGCGGCGCGACCGTCGCGACATCGCGCGCGAGACGCGGCGATGCGAGCAGCTGGCGATAGATGAAGCGCGCGTTGGCAATCGAGAAGAAGAGGCCGCCGACGCCGCCGGTTTTCATCACCTCGATGTCCATTCCCTCGGGGAGCACGGTCACCTGCCCGCCGCCCACGAGCTTCTCGTCGCGCGCCTGCGCGAGCATCGCCTCACCGATCGCGAGCAGCACGATCATGACACCGACGCCCAACGAGTAGCCAAATAGCAGAAAGAGCGAGCGGAGCGGGCGATGCGCGAGGTTGCGCAGCGCGAGCAGCGTGATCACGCGCGCGGTTCTCGCCAGGGCGGCGGACTCTCTGCGCGCGGCACCGCGAAGCGCAGCGCAGCGTCGTCCTCGCCGATGATGCGCTTCGCGAGCTCGGCTTCGCCCGCGTCGTGTACGCGCCGCGCGGGATCGGCGAGCAGCTCGGCCGCCTCTTCGCGCGTGAGCGTGCTGACGTACACGTCGGCCCACGGTCCGTAGTCGAAGGAGAGATACGCGGCGCGCTGCGCGATCCCTTCCACGAGCGGCTGGTCGCCGCGAATCGGAACGCTCAAGGTCGGCTGCAGCGCCGGCATGTCGAGCTCGACGAAGGTCGCGCGCTCGTACGCGAGCGCGGGCGCGGGGTGCGGCTTCGGGAATCGCGACTCGATCGCGCTGAGCTCCGGCGCGGTGAGTGTCATTGGCGTCCACGAGACGATCGTGTCGTGCGCAACGCCGTCGCCGAGGGCGAGGAGCTCGCGCACCTCCTCGCAGCTGCGCCCGTCGAAGAGATAGGCGATGAGCGTGGACAGCGGCCACTCGCGCGAAGTGGCGACGCCTGGCGCGTCGTCCGCAGGAACGAATCGAACGTTCACCACCCGATCACCCACGGGACACCTCGTCCTGAACGATGACACCATCCCGCATGTGCACGACGCGACGTGCCGCGCGCGCAAGACTCTCGTCGTGCGTGACGACGACGACCGTCGTCCCATCCGCGTTGAGCCGTGCGAAGAGCGAGATGATCTCCTTGCCGGTCTTCGCGTCAAGCTCGCCAGTTGGCTCGTCGGCCAGCAGCAGCGACGGACGATTCGCGAGCGCTCTCGCGATCGCGACGCGCTGTTGCTCGCCGCCGGACAGCTGCGCCGGACGATGCTTCACTCGATCTCCAAGATCAACGTACGTCAACAGCTCCGTAGAACGCTTCCGGCGATCCGCAGCAGATATCCCCGCTTCGGCCATCGGCAACTCGACATTCTCCCTCGCCGTGAGAATCGGCAAGAGATAGAAGCGCTGAAAGACGAATCCGATATGCCTCAGCCGGAACTCCGTGACCTCGCGGTCGCCGAGCGTGCCGACGTTGCGCCCTTCGATCTCGATGGTGCCCGACGTCGGTGCATCGATCGCGCCCAGGAGGTTGAGTAGCGACGATTTCCCGCATCCGGACGGTCCGACGATCGCCAGATACTCGCCTTTCTCGATCTCGAGCGACACGCCGCGCAGCGCATGGACGGCCTCGCGCTCCAGCGGATAATCACGACGCACATCGCGGGCCTGAACGAGAACGGTCACGCGACGGCCTCCTCGCGCAGCGTACTCGCGAGCGGGAGCGACGCGGCGCGCCAGGCGGGGTAGAGCCCGGCCAGAACGCCGCAGGCGGTGAGGAGTCCGATCGCGGTCCACGCGGCGCGCGGCTGGAAGAGGAAGAAATCGATGGCCGCGGGGAGTCCGGGGAAGCGCGAGAGGATCGTGTTGAGATAGCGCGCGGTGATGAGCCCGAGCCCGGTGCCAAGCACCGCCCCGGTGACGCTGAGGGCGGTGCCCTCGAGCACGATCTGCTGCACGACGTGCGCGCGCGACACGCCGATCGCGCGCATGACGACGATCTCACCCACGCGCTCATTTACGGAGACGGTGACGAGCGTCGTCACGAGCAGAAATCCGACGACCAGACTGACGGCGCCCAGAATGGCGCTGAGCTGACGGAAATATCCGAGCCGCTCGTCGACGCGGGCCATGGCGTCGGCGGTGGAGATGACGTCGATGGTGGGGAGTGCGGTGCGCATCCAACTCTTTACTTCATCGATTTTCGATGCATCGCGGAGGCGGACCATGAAGAGCGAGACGCGATCTTCGCGCGCGGCGCCGGTCATCTGCTGCAGCGTGTGGAGCGGGATGGCGACGGCGAGCTGGCCTGAAGCGAGGTAGAGGAACTTCGCGCGCCCGGAGACGACCAGTGCGCGCTCGCCCGAGTGGGTACGGAGCTGCGGGTCGAAGCCCGCGGCGATGCGCAGTGTGTCGCCGATGCGCGCGCCGGTTGCGCGAAGAAAATCCTCGTTGGCAACGAGGGTGCCCGGGTCGGTGGCATCGCGGCCGGCGGCGAGCTGGTAGTCGCCCTGCGCAGTTGGATCGACGCCGAGCGCGAACGTGGTGATCGACGAGTCGCCGCGAAGCACATGGACGGAGGCGCCGAGCACGGGGCTCACGAGGTCGATCTCGGAGCGCGCGCGCAGCTTCGCGGTGACGTCGGAGGCGTTCGGTATCGACGCCTCGGTGTCGAACGGGAGCGTGCCGCGCGGCGTGAGGCGCATCTGGAAGCCACGACTGAGCAGCAGCTGGCGGAATGACTCGCGCATGCCGGTGGAGAGCATCACCATGTCCAGGAGCATCGCGGCCGCGATGGCGACGCCGCAGACGGCGAGGATCGTGCGCGCGCGGTTGCGCCGCAGCGAAGCGAGCGCGAGTACGAGTCGCATCAGCGGCCGAGCAGAACGAGCGGGTGCGTGCGGACGAGACGCCGCGCCGCGAGAGCGCCGGCGACGATGCCGAGGACGAGCGAGAGTGTGACGGCGAAGAGGACGATATCGCCGGTGACGAGCGCGAAGCGGAGTGGGGTCTGGTAGCGCGCCTGGTAATGCCAGTTCACCGCGATCGATGTAACCCATCCGATGAGGACGCCGACGCCGCTCCCGATGACCGAGACGAACGCGGCTTCGAGGACGACGGTGAGCATCACCGACCGGCGCGAGATGCCGAGGAGGCGAAGGGCGGCGACGTCGCGGCGGCGCTCGTCGACCTTGAGCAGGAGGATGCAGAGGAGAAAGACCGCGCTCGCGACGATCGTGATCACGCCGATCGCGCGGTGGAAGCGGCTGACGACGGCGAAGGTCTCCGATGTCTCGATGGCGATATCGCGCGAGCGGTAGGCGCGGAAGCCGAAGGCGGCGTCGTTGATGGCGCGCACGGCCGAGTCGGCGGCCGAATCCCCATGCGTGCTGACGGCGAAGCGGTCGACGCGGTCACCGTAGCCAATGAGGCGCTGGAGCTGGTCGAGATGGAGGTGGACACGATAATCGCTGCGCGCGATCTCGCTCGGGTCGGCGCGGCGGCCGATGATCGCCGCGATGCTCACCGAGTCGCCGCCGGTGCCGGGAGCGGCCGAGACGACGACGGTGTCGCCGACACGGACGTGCGCGTCGGCTGCGAGGCGCTGATCGACCGTGATCGTGCGAAGCTGGAGCGCGAGCAACAGTGCAACCATGAATGGAAGCTAATCGTCGGTAGAGGAAGGCACATTCACGAATGGCGCGCATTGCGCCCCTTGTACATCTTCACGGTCCATGCCGACACACGTTCTGATCGACACCGATCCCGGAATCGACGATACCGTGGCGCTCGCGTTCGCGGCGAAGCTCACCGCGCTGCGCATCGTCGCGATCACGACGGTGCATGGGAACACCGACGTCGAGCGCGCGACGCGGAATGCGCGGCTGGTGTGCGGGATCGCGGGGCTCGACGTGCCGGTCATTTCGGGAGCCGCCGCGCCATTGGTGCGCGAGGCGCACCCTGCGCGCGAGACGCACGGCGCCGAGGGGCTCGGCTACGTGATCCCCGCCCAGGTGGCGGAGCAGGAGATCGACGGTGCGGCGGGGGCGATCATCGCGCAGGTGCGCGGGCATCACAAGCTGACGATTTGCTGCCTCGGCCCACTCACGAATCTGGCGACGGCGATCGCGTTCGCGCCCGACATCGCCGACGCGATGGGGCCCGTCTTCGTGATGGGCGGCGCGCTCGGCGTGCCGGGGACGCAGACGGAGACGAGCGAGTTCAACTGGTGGACCGACCCCGAGGCCGCAGACTTCGTCCTTCACGCGCACCTCGATCTGCGAGTCGTGCCGCTCGACGTGACGCGAAGAATCGCGATTCCGGGGAGCGCGGTGCGGATGCTGATGGAGAGAGGGAGGAGCGACCAGGAGGCGCGCTTTTGGGCGGATGCGCTTCGCTTCTATGCGGACTTCCACAAGGAATACGAGCACTTCGATGGCTGCATCGTGAACGACGCGCTGGTGATCGCGCTCGTGGCCGACCCGTCGCTCGCGACGTGGGAGGAGACGCGGC
>JALYSW010000106.1 GCA_030854615.1 Gemmatimonadota bacterium | reverse complement strand
CTCCGGCACCGCGCTCCAGCTCCCTCCAGCCGATGTCGCGCCGGTACTGCTTCCCCTCGAAATCAATTGCGCCCGCAACGCGCGCGCTGTCGCGCTGGGCGTCGTCCAGAGTCGGCCCGGTAGCAGTCACGGCGAAGACACGGCCTCCCGAAGTAACCAACTCACTCGCGGAGTTGATGGACGTGCCGGCGTGAAATACGTGAACCCCGGGCTCCCTTGGTGGCAGCTGAATGACAGTACCTTTGCGCGGCGCATCAGGATAACCGGCTGCAGCAACTACGGTGGTTACCGCAAAGCTCGCAGACCATTTCAACGCCAAGCCCGACATTCCACCTCCGTTTGCGACCGCAAGCAAAGGCTCCAAGAGACTACTCTCCAGCAACGGAAGGATCGACTCCGTTTCCGGGTCACCGAAGCGGCAGTTGAACTCCACTACCTTCGGCCCCTGCGTCGTCAGCATCAGCCCAGCGTAGAGCAGGCCGCTGAATGGGGCACCTGCAGCCCGCAGCGCGTTCAGCGTCGGGATGAACACCCTTTCGATCGCATCCTCTACCAGGGCGTTGCTACCGAGCGAGACGGGGGCGTAGGCGCCCATGCCGCCGGTGTTGGGGCCCAGGTCTCCGTCGAGCAGTCGCTTGTGATCCTGGGCGGCCAGCATGGGGAGCACCGTGGCCCCGTCTGTGATCGCGAAGAGGGACAGCTCCTCTCCCTCCATGAACTCCTCCACGAGCACCTCACGCCCGGCCGCGCCGAAGCTGTCATCGCGAAGCATCGAATCGATCGCGGCCTCGGCGTCGGCGATCGTCTCGCAGACAATGACGCCCTTTCCCGCCGCGAGTCCCGACGCCTTGATCACGACCGGCGCTCCGAAGTCGCGCGCCGCGCGCTTGGCCGTGGGCGCGTCGATGCATCGTATCGCGCGCGCGGTGGGGACGCCCGCCTCGCGCATGAGCGCCTTGGCGAAGGCCTTCGACGATTCGATGCGGGCGGCTCCGCGCGAGGGACCGAACACCGGAATGCCGACCGTGCGCAGCGCGTCGGCGAGTCCGGCGGCGAGCGGGGCCTCGGGGCCGATCACGACGAGCTGCGGCTGGGTCTGCATTGCGAGCGCAACGATTCCGTGAATGTCGTCGGTGCTCACCGCGACGCAGCGGCCCAGCGTCGCGAGCCCGGGATTTCCCGGGGCCGAGATGATTTCAATCGATGGTTGGTCCTGACTCAGCTTCCAGGCAAGTGCGTGCTCTCGCCCCCCGCCCCCCACGATCAAAACCCTCATGCGAACGTCATGCGGGCGGCGCGCCTCCGCTCGAGCCGCCGTTTCCGCCTGCCGTGCCGAAGGCGGAGTTGAACGCATCGCGCGCGCGGTTCAACACGTCGCCCACACTCGCTGCCGCCTTTCGCGACTGCTCGGCGTAATAGTCCGACGCATCCGCGACGTCCGGGCCAAGTGGGCGCTCATCGCCTCTGCGGGGATAGTCGCCGCCGAGAATGCGATCGTACGCGCCGCTCTGCTTCCACCGATTCAGCTCGGCCGCGCGCGCCGTGTTGAAGGGGTGGCTGCGGAAAACGAGGTTCAGAACCTTGAAGACGCCATCGAGCGCATGGCCGCCGATCTCATACTCATCGGCCTGCGCGAGGAACTCGTCGAGGCTCGTCTCGTCATCGCCCGCGTTGCCGCCAGCGAACTTGAGATACATCCCCATCGTGACCTCGGCGTTTTGCGACGCGAGCAACCCCGCGCGATCGGCGCTGAGCTCCGCCTTGCGCGACCACTCGAGGAGCGCGAGTTGCACCGGGAGCGCAATGAGTCCGAGGCCGGGGATCGCGGAGAATCCCGCGCGGAGAAGGATCTGCGCGATGGTGGTGTACGTCGCGTGGCCGCTCATCACGTGGCCGAGCTCGTGGCCGATGAGCACGCGCTGCTCTTCGCGGTCGAGCAGGCCGATGGCACCGCTGTTGAGCACGATGAACGGTCGCTCGAAGCCGACGGCCATCGCGTTGACGAACGGGGTTTGCGAGACGAAGAGCTCGGGACGCTCGCCCTTGTGGTCGAGCGTCTCGAGCACTTCGGAGTAGAGCGCATCGAGCTTCGGCCGTTGGCGCGGTCCGACGCGCACGGAGTCCGCCGTGAAGAAGAGGCGTACGCCGCGCTCGCCTATCAGCCCCATCACCTTGCGAACGATCTCGTCGAAGCCGGGGATGGCGCGCAGCGCCTGCAGCGCCGCACGATCCGCTGGGTGCTCCCAGGCAGTCGAGGAGATCTCGGTGAGTACTTTGCGCTCCGGCATCGTCAGGCTCCTGTCTAAAGTCCGGCGAACGCCTGCTCGACATCCTGCAGCAGGTCGTTCGTATCCTCAACTCCACAGGAGAGCCGCACCATGCCCTCGGTGATTCCCAGCGCCGCGCGCCGCTCGGGCGGGACGGAGGCGTGCGTCATGCTCGCCGGATGGCTGATGAGGCTCTCGACTCCTCCTAACGACTCCGCGAGCGAAAAGATTCGGACTTTCTTGAGGACCTGATTTGCGAGCGCCTTCGTGCCCACATCCACCGTCACCATCCCGCCCATTCCGCGCATCTGCATGCACGCCAGCGCGTGCTGCGGGTGGCTCTTGAGCCCCGGATAGCGCACGCGCTCGTGGCCGAGGTAGTCCGCCAGATACTTCGCGACCGCGCGGCCGTTGGCGTCGTGCGCGGGCATGCGGAGATGCAGCGTCTTCATCCCGCGGAGCACGAGCCACGAGTCGAACGGCCCAGCGACCGCGCCGGCCGCGTTGTGGATAAATTGCAGCTTCGCCGCGAGCTCATCATCGATGACGGTCGCGACGCCGCAGATCACATCGCTGTGGCCGTTCAGGTACTTCGTCGCCGAGTGGAAGACGATGTCCGCGCCATGCGAGAACGGCTGCTGGAAATAGGGCGTCGCGAATGTATTGTCGACTATCAGCAGCGCCTGATGCGCGTGCGCGACGTCGGCAGCGGCGGCGAGATCGGTGATCTGCATCAGCGGATTCGTCGGCGTCTCGACGAGTATGGCCTTCGTGCGGGGAGTGCATGCGTCTTCAATACGCTGGACGTCCGTCGTATCGACGTACGAAAAGGTCAGCCCCGTATGCTGCAGCAGCTTGTCGAACAGCCTGAAGGTGCCGCCGTATACGTTGGCGCCGCAGACGATGTGGTCTCCGGATTGGAACAGCTTCATGATGGAATCGAGACAGCCCATCCCGCTCGCGAACGCAAACCCGTGCTGCGCCCCCTCGAGTGCGGCGATCGTGCGCTCGAGCGCCTCGCGGGTCGGATTCTTCCCCCGGGCGTACTCGTATCCCTTGTTCTCGCCGAGGCCCTGCTGGATGTACGTCGACGTGAGGTAGACGGGAGGCATGATCGCTCCGGCCAGCGGATCCTCGCGCTCACCCGCATGGATGGCGGTTGTACCGAACGCCCTCTTGCGATCGTCCTCGAAGATGCGTGTCATGCGCGCTCGCATTTCAGGTTGCGGCGGCGAGCAGGAGACATGAGCCGCCGCGCCGTTAGCTACGTCCAATCAAGATAGCGTGACCGCTGCCCCTCTGCAGGCTGCAGGAAGCACCCGCGTGACCGCCGACAACGTACTCGACAGCGCGCTCGCACGCCGTTGTCTCGTCGTCGACGATGAACCGCGCCTGCGTCAGGCGCTCGTTCGCCTCATGCAGGGCGACGGATTCACCTGCCTCGAGGCCGGATCGGGCGTCGAAGCACTCGCCGTGCTCGAGAAGGAATCCGTCGCGCTCGTGCTGTCCGACATGCGCATGCCGAAGATGGATGGGCAGGAGCTGCTCCGCAATTTGCGGCTCGCCTATCCGGACATCGCCGTCGTCATGATCACCGCCGTTGCCGAGGTCGAGGTCGCAGTCGCGTGCCTCTCGCTCGGCGCGATGGACTACATCACGAAGCCGTTCGTGTTCGAGGAAGTGCGCGCGCGCGTGGCGCAGGCGCTCGAGAAGCGCAAGCTGCTCGCCGACAATCGCGACTATCAGGAGCGGCTCGAGGTGCGCGTGACGGCGCAGGCCGAGCGCCTGGAGACGCTCTTTCTCGCGAGCATTCAGTCGCTCGCCGATGCGCTGGAGCTCAAAGATCCGTACACACGCGGGCATTCCGTGCGCGTCAGCCAGTACGGTGTCGCCATCGCGCGTCAGCTCGGGCTGAGCACGACGCTCACGGCGCAGATCGAGCTCGGCGGACACCTCCACGACGTGGGGAAGATCGGCGTGCGCGAAGAGGTGCTGCGGAAGGCCGGGCCGCTCACGACCGAAGAGTACGAGCACATCATGACGCACCCCGTGCTCGGCTGGCAGATCCTCGAGCCGCTGCTGGGCGAGAATCCCGTCGCGCTGAACATCGTGCGCTCGCACCACGAGCGCTTCGACGGGAAGGGCGTGCCCGACAAGGTCGGCGGAACGGACATTCCGCGCGAGGCGCGCATCATCGCCGTCGCCGATGCCTTCGATGCGATGATGAGCAAGCGCCCGTACCGCAACGGTCTCACGTTCACGGAAGCGATGGCAGAGCTCAAGCGCGTGTCGGGAATGCAGTTCGATCCCGAGGTGGTGGACGCATTCTTCGAGGTCGTGCGCAACGAGGCGTTCATTCCCGACAACACGGGCGAGACGGAAGCGCTGAAGCTCCGCCCTCCGAAGCGCTAGGCCACTACAGCTCGAAGCGCAGCATCACGCCCTTGAGCCGCGCCGCGATGTCCGCGAGATGCTGGCTCGACTCGGTGACGTGCATCATCGACGCGGTCTGCTCCTGCACCACTGCGCTCACCTGCTCCGACGTCGACGCATTCTGCTCGGCCACCACCGCAACGGCCTCGATCTCCCGCGCCAGCGACTCAGCCTCCTGATGCTGCGAGACGGCGCTTTCGACGATGCGCTGCACGGCGGCGCGGCTCCCCTCGATCTCCTTCACGATCTGGATCAATGCGCCACTCGATGAGCGGATGACTGCCTCGCCGGCGACGACACTCGTGCTGACGTCGTCGATGCGCGCGGACATCGCGGTGCTGGCGTGCTGGATCTCGGTGGCGAGCTGGCGGATGGTCTCGAGCGCGCGGCCACTTTCCTTGGCGAGCTTGCGCACTTCGTCGGCGACGACGGCGAAGCCGCGGCCATGCTCGCCCGCGCGCGCGGCTTCGATCGCGGCGTTGAGGGCGAGGAGATTCGTCTGCCGCGCGATGGCGCCGATCGTGTCGGTGATCTGGCCGATGCGCAGCGACTTCTCTCCCAACTCGGCCACGGCGGGGAGCGTCTCGCTGGTGACGGCCGAGATGCGTGCCATGCTCTTGAGTCCCTGATCGGCGGCGTCACCGGCGCGGCGCGCGGAGTCGGTGACGGCGTCGGCGGCGGTCTGCGCGCGCTGCGCCTGCTCCGACACCTCCTGCGCACGCGTCGCGACGCGTCCGGATATGGCAACGACGACGTGGATGCCTTTGGTCTGCTGCGCGGCGGAGGTCGCGATTGACTGCGCGGCGGCGGCGACTTCCTCGGTTGATGCCGACATCTGCTCGGCGCCCGCCGCCAGCTCGTCGGCGGTGGCGGCGACTTCGGCGGCGCCGGTCTCGACGTCACGAAGGAGGGTGCGGAGACCGCCGCTCATCGTGCGGAAGGACGCGGCGAGCGCACCGATCTCGTCGCCCGATTCGAAGGTGAGCTCGCGGCGCATGTTGCCGCGCGCGACCATCTGCGCGTGGGCGGCGACTTCCTCGATGCCGAAGGTCATCTGACGCGCGGCAATGAGCGACGCGGCGAGCGCGCCGACCATTACGAGCACGGGGATCCACGCGATGCGCATCAGGTCGCGGGAGAGATCGCCGAGGAACGGATCGGCGTCGAGGGTGACGACCGTGAAGGCGGCGGAGCTGTTGTCGGCGCGAAGGATCGGATATTCGGCTGCGAGCTCGTGACCGACGGGGCCGTCATAGAGCGGCGTCTCTCCGCCGACGTTGCGTATCAGGCTGTCGGAGAGCGCCGGCGGCGGCGTCCACTCGCGGCTGTACTGGGGCTGCCCGGCGTTCCACGATGAGTGCGCGAGGTAACGGTAGCTGCCGCCGTCGCGGCGAACGATCGATATCCCGTTGGTGAGCTGGCGAGTGTCGCCGCCGTTGGCGGCCCACGTGCGCTTGAGAACTTCGCGCACGAAGACGAAGGCGCCGGTGTTCTGACCGCGTGTCGCGATGACGTCGAGCGATTCCGGAGGGATCGCGACGCTCGCGCTGGCGGCGATCGCGGAGAGGCGGTGTGCGTTGAGCTGCGTGAGCTTGCGCCGCCCCGCGATGTAGACGGGGGTCAGGACGAGCGCGAGGGTGAGGAGCACCGCGATCGCGGTGATCAACGCCATTTTCCAGCGAAACGGAAAGGTCGACAAACGGGAGCGAAGGCTCACGAGCACCGGGGCTGGAGCGGGCGTGCGAAACAATGGAGAGGGGGTGAGCCGCTCTCCTCCCGGTATTCACGCGTGAGAGCGCGTGGTGTAACGAGTTGCGTGATCGAAACTCTGATCGATTCCGCTACCTTTTTGGCAACGAAACGGGAGGAAATCGCGTGTACGAGAAACTGATGGTCAGCGTGTCCGGCGTGCGTGGGCGGGTGGGCGATGGGCTGACGCCCGCCGTCATCTCGAAGTTCGCGGCGGGGTTCGGCGCATGGGCGCTGCAGGCCGGCAAGTCGCGCACGATCGTGGTCGGGCGTGACTCACGTGTGTCGGGGCCGATGTTTCATCGCGCGACGATCGCCGCGCTGCAGAGCGTCGGGTGCGACGTGCTGGACGTCGGACTCGCGCCGACGCCGACCATTCAGCTTGCGGTCGAGGATGCGCACGCGGCCGGAGGGCTCGCAATCACCGCGAGTCACAATCCGATCGAGTGGAACGCCCTCAAGTTCATCGGCGCGAGCGGCCTCTTTCTGGATGCCGAGGAGGGCGCGGTGATGCGCGCGGTCGTCGAAAGCGAGATCACGTACGCCACATGGGACAGGCTCGGCGATGTGACCCAGGACACCAAAGCGATCGAGCGGCACATTCAGCGGGTCTTATCGCTTCCATTCATACAGGTCGGCCGCATTCGCGAGCGCGCGTTCCGGATCGCGCTGGACTGCGCGAACGGGGCCGGGGGCGCGATCATCCCGGCGCTGCTGGAACGTCTTGGATGCACGGTGGCGGGCATCAATCTCGAGACTGATGGGCGGTTCAAGCGGCCGCCGGAGCCCGTAGCGGCGAACCTCGGTGAACTGGAACGACTCGTGCTTCACACGGGAGCTGATGTGGGGCTGGCAACCGATCCCGACGTCGATCGTTTGGCGCTGGTATCGGACGCGGGGAAGGCGATCGGAGAGGATTGGACGCTGGCACTCGCCGCACGGCTGGCGCTGCGGTACAGACCCGGACCGGTGGTGGCGAACCTGTCGACGAGCAGAATCGTCGATGATGTGGCGAAGGAAGCCGGGACGAGCGTGATCCGCGCCCCGGTTGGCGAAGTGAACGTCGCGCTGCGTATGCGAAGCGAAGGTGCGGCGATCGGCGGTGAAGGGAATGGCGGAGTGATTCTCTCCGAGCTGCATCTCGGGCGCGACGCGCCGGTGGGTGTCGCGATGCTGTTGCAGATGCTGGTTGAGGATGGCGAGCCGCTCTCGAAGGTCCTTGCGCGCTATCCGCAGTACCGGATCGTGAAGGACAAGCTCGACCGTCCGAACGCTCCGCTCGACACGGTGTATAGCTCGTTGCGTGCGAGCTTCACCGACGCCGTGGTGGATACGCAGGATGGTCTGCGGTTGTCATGGGAAGATCGTTGGGTGCACGTGCGGCCTTCGGGAACGGAGCCGATCGTGCGAGTGATTGCAGAGGCACCAACGGATGACGAAGCGCGTGAGCTGGTGGCGCGATCGCGCGTGCCGCTCGATGCGCTTCGCTGACATTTATCAGGAACGCTGTCTATGTGTGGAATTGTTGGATACGTCGGACCACGCCAGGCGACGCCGATGCTGCTCGAAGGGCTCAAGCGCCTCGAGTATCGCGGCTACGACTCCGCTGGTATCGCGATCATGAACGGGAAGGGGCTGGAGACTCGCAAGGCGCCGGGGAAGATTTCGGAGCTCGAGAGCCTCGTCTGCGCCTCCCCGATCGATGGCACGTTGGGCATCGCCCATACGCGCTGGGCGACGCATGGCGCGCCGAACTTCATCAATTCGCATCCCCAGATGAGCTGCGACGAGAAGATCGGCGTCGTGCACAATGGGATCATCGAGAACGGCTCGGCGCTGCGTCAGGCGCTCGAGGACCTGGGACACACCTTCCGCTCCGACACGGACACCGAAGTGCTCGCGCACCTGATCGAAGAGGTGTACGACGGCAATCTCGAGCAGGCCGTGATCGAGGCGCTCTCGAAGGTCGAGGGGACATACGGAATAGCGGTGGTGTGCAGCGATGATCGCGACAAGATCGTCGCCGCGCGCAAGGGGAGTCCGCTGCTGGTCGGCCTCGGCGAGGGTGAGTACTTCATCGCGAGCGATGTGTCCGCGATTCTGGCGCACACGCGCCAGGTGATCTATCTGGATGACGGCGACCTCGCGGTGCTCGATCGCAACGGCTACCAGATCATCGACATGAACGCGCTGCCACTCGAGCGCGGCGTGGCGACGATCGACTGGGATCTCGACATGATCGAGCGCGGCGGCTTCGCGCACTTCATGCTCAAGGAGATCTTCGAGCAGCCCGACACCGTAATGAACACGATGCGCGGTCGCCTGCTCAACGAAACCGGAACGGCAAAGCTCGGCGGGCTGAATCTGACTTCCGAGGAGCTGCTGAAGTTCGACAACATCCTGATTACGGCGTGCGGCACGAGCTGGCACTCGGCGCTCATCGGCGAGTTCCTGATCGAGGAGCTGGCGCGGGTCCCGGTGGAAGTCGAGTATGCGTCGGAGCTCCGCTATCGCAACCCGATCATTAGTGAGAAGACGCTCTGCATCGTGATCTCGCAGTCGGGGGAGACGGCGGACACGCTCGCCGCGATGCGCGAGGCGCAGCGCCGCGGTGCGCGCGCTCTCGGCATCGTGAACGTGGTGGGATCGACGATCGCGCGCGAGTCCGACGGTGGGATCTACATCCACGCGGGGCCGGAAATTGGTGTCGCGTCGACGAAGGCGTTCAGCAGCCAGGTGACGGCGCTCGCGATGTTTGCGCTCAAGCTCGCGCGGCTGCGTGGACTGACGGAGCTCGAGGGGAAGCGTATCGTTGACGCGATGCAGAAGCTCCCCGGGCAGATCGCGGAGATTCTGGAGACGGCGCCCGCCATCGAGGAGATCGCCGAGCAATTCAAGGATGCCACGAACTTTTTGTATCTCGGCCGCGGCTACAATTTCCCGGCTGCGCTCGAAGGCGCGCTAAAGCTGAAGGAGATCAGCTACATCCACGCCGAGGGATATCCGGCGGCGGAGATGAAGCATGGTCCGATCGCGCTGATCGACGAGAACATGCCGGTGGTGTTCATCGCGCCGCACGATTCGGTGTTCGACAAGATCGTGTCGAACATCCACGAGGTGAAGGCGCGCGGCGGACGCGTGATCGCGCTGACGAGTCGCTCGGAGCCTGCGCTGGCGGGGAAGCTCGACTACGAGATCCGGATTCCGGAGACGATCGACATGTTCACGCCGATCCTGGCGTCGGTACCGCTGCAGTTGCTGGCGTACTACATCGCGGTGAAGCGCGGTGCGAATGTGGATCAGCCGAGGAATCTCGCGAAGTCGGTGACGGTGGAGTGAGTGTTGAGGCGGCGATTCGGGAATTGCGAATCGCCGCCTTCTTTTTCGCCGCTCGATCGCGTCGTGCTACCTTACCGAATGACGATCACTCCCGACCCGATCGCGCCCGGCCAGGAAAGCGTTTGGGATTATCCGCGGCCCGCGATCTCGGAGCGCACCTCGCGGCATCTGCGGATCGTGCATCGCGGCGTTGTGGTCGCCGATACGACGCGCGGCGTTCGCGTGCTCGAGACCACTCATCCGCCCACCTACTATTTTCCCGCGAGCGATGTCGCGCCTGGCGTCCTGCGACCGGCGGACGGCAAGACGCTGTGCGAATGGAAGGGGCAGGCGAAGTATTTCGATGTCGTGGTGGGTGACGACGTGCTCGAGCGGGCGGCGTGGTCGTATCCGGCGTCGACGGCGCCCTTCGCAATGATCCGGGATCACATCGCGTTCTACGCGGCACCGTTCGAGGCGTGCTACGTCGATGGCGAGCGAGTGACGCCGCAGCCCGGCGGGTTCTACGGCGGGTGGATCACGTCGCACGTTGCCGGGCCGTTCAAGGGTTCACCCGGAACCCGATTCTGGTGACACTCGCGGGGCGGGGGACTCGCGCCGGCGAGCGCTATCTGGCGAGTCGCATCTCGTTCGTCGGAGCGAAGCCGAGCGTCTCGTAGAGCGGCCGCCCATCATCCGAGGCGTGCAGCGAGAGCCGATTGATCTGATTCTCGCGCGCGTGGTGCAGCACCTGCGTCATCACGAGGGCGCCCAGTCCTTTCCGGCGCCAGGCGGGCTCGGTGTAGACGTTCACCACTGTTCCCTCGCGCACCTCGATGCTCCCGTCGGGCGCGGGACGCGGGATCATCGGACGGACGATGATCCCCGCTCCGGCGACGACCTCTTCGTGCGCGCCGCCGGTCACCGCGAGCCACGCGACGTACGCGCCCGACGTAATCGCTGCGCGGAAGTAGCCCGCCGCCGCGTTCGTGAGCTCCTGCGCGTTGGACTCCGACATCTCGCCCATCTCTCGGTACATGCTCACGCGCTGATGCACGAGCGCCGGGACGTCCGCGATGGTCGCGCGGCGCACGCGGATATCCGATCTCTTCGTCTCCATTGCCATGTCAAAATGTATAACTCTGACGAGGCGTCCACGCTCGCGTCGCACTCCTCCGCGGCGGTAGCTTTTGCGCCATGCGAGTCCTCCTCCAGCGCGTCTCCCGCGCCGAAGTTCGCGTCGACGGACGCGTCGTCGGAAAGATCGGCGTCGGCTACTGTCTGCTCGTTGGCTTCACCGCCACCGATACCGAGCCGCAGCTCGTCTGGATGGCCGACAAGATCGCCGGACTTCGCATCCTCGCTGATCCCGCGGGCAAGATGAATCTCGCCCTCTCCGATGTGAACGGTGCCATCCTCGTGATCTCGCAGTTCACCCTCTATGGCGACGCCACTGCCGGTCGCCGTCCCAGCTTTCTCGCCGCCGCGCCCGGCCCGGTCGCCGAGCCGCTCTATGAGTCGTTCGTCGCGATGTTGCGTGATCGGGGATGCACCGTAGAGACCGGAGAGTTCGGTTCGATGAGCGACGTCGAGCTCGTGAACGACGGACCCACCACTATCTGGCTCGAGCGATGATCACCCCACGCGTCATCCTCGCCTCCTCGTCGCCGCGCCGGCGCGAGCTGCTCGATCTCGTCGGCATCGCGCACGAGGTGCTCCCCGCCGACATCGACGAGACTTATCGCGATGGCGAGGAGGCGGCGCCGCACGCCCTGCGCCTCGCACGCGAGAAGGGCGCTGCGATCGCGGCGCTGCGCCCCGACGCCGTCGTCATCGCCGCCGACACCATCGTCGTCATCGACGGTCTCGTGCTCGGCAAGCCGTGCGACGAGGCCGATGCCGCGCGCATGCTCGGGATGCTCGGCGGGCAGACGCACGTCGTGCTCACGGCGGTGGCAGTGAGTTACCGCGGGAAGATGCACTCCGACGTCGAGTCGGTGCGGGTCACCTTCCGCACACTCGACCGCGAGCGCATCGGCGCGTACATCGCGACGGCCGAGCCGATGGACAAGGCGGGCGCGTACGGCATTCAGGGATTCGGGGCGACGCTCGTCGAGCGCGTCGACGGCGACTATTTCGCGGTGATGGGGCTGCCGCTCGCGCGCATGGTCGATCTGCTCCAGGAGATCGGGGTGCGCTACGAGTTCGGCGCGCTGATGGCTCGTCCGCTGCCGTAACGCTCCGACCACAGCTTCACCTTTTCGAGCACATCGGAAACACTGATCGTCTGCATCCGATCAAGGCGACGATCGGTGGCGAGACGTGAGCCGTTCCACATGTCGCCGTACGCGTTCACGATCAGCTCCCCTGACGCGCGATACGGGCCGGTGCGGAGCGGGTTGCTGAAGCCGAGCAGCGATATGACCGGCTTGTTCAGCGCGACGGCGATGTGCAGCGGCCCCGTGTCGAGCGAGATCACGAGGACGCTCGCATCGAGGATCGCGACCAGCCGGCGCAGTCCGCTGTTCAGCGCCGACACCGGCTTGTGCCGCGTGCGCTCGAGGATCACCATCTCCGACGCCGCTTCGCGCGGTGAGCGCCCGCCCACGAGCACCGGCTGCAGGCCGTAGCGCCCACTCAGCGCGTCCGCGAGCTCGCCCCATCGCTCCGCCATCCAGTCTTTTTGCGGACGGCTCGTGCCGATGATGAGTGACACGATCGGCCGATCGATCCCACCAACGAACTCACGCTGCCACTCGCGCTCAGCGCCCCTTGGGCCGATGTTCCACTCCATTGTGCTGCAGTCTATCGCCAGGGCGGACAAGAACTCCAGATACTCATCCTGAAGGTGCTGCGGCTCGTGTGGAGGAATGCGCCGATTGGTGAACATCCAGTTGAGGTCTCTTGCACGTGCGCGATCGTAGCCGAGCTTGATCGGCGCGGGCGCAATTGCGGTGAGGATGCCGGCCTTGAAGTAGTCCTGTAACCCGAGCACGACATCGAACTGGCGTCCACGAAAGTGCTCCCGCACGTCGGCGAAGGCGCGCCACCCGCGTGAGCGATCGAAGTGCACGATCTCATCGACCGCGGGATGCCCCTCGACGAGCGACGCCGGACCGGGCTGGAGGATCCACGTGATGTGCGACTGCGGGTCCGCGCGCTTGATCGCGTTGACCACCGGGAGCACATGAACGGTGTCTCCGACGGCGCTCAGCATCACGATGCAGTAGCGACGGCCGGCGCTGCGAGAAGGAGGCGGCACGAGCGGGAAGGTAGTGGCAATCGGCCATGGTGCGCGGTGCACCGGGCTCACCAGCAATGTATATTTCTGCCCGTCATCGGCAACGTGAATGCCTCCACGCATCGAACGGATTCTTCTCATTCAATTGCGCCGGCTTGGCGACGTGGTGCTGTCCACCGCGCTGCTCGATGACCTGCGGCGGGCATACCCTGAGGCGTCGATCGACATGCTCGTCGGCCGCCACGCGGCGCCGCTCGTCGCCGGCCATCCGCTGATCCGAAACCGGATCGTGCTCGAGGATCACGGAACGCTCGGCACCGTGCGAATCGTGCGCGCGGCCAGTTACGATGCGGTCTTCGACGTCCAGGGGAGCATGCGCACGGCGATGATCACGCGGGCTTCGGGTGCCCCAGTTCGGGTTGGCTGGAAGGTGCGTGGCGCGCCTCTCGCGTACACGCACGCGCTCGCGCGCGGCGGGGCTGCCGAGTATGTGGTGCGTCGGCGCCGCCGCCTCCTCGAGCTCGCGGGAATCCCGGTTGGCGGCTCGCTCCCGAGCATCATCCTGAGCGACCAGGAGCGGATGCAGGGGGATGCGGATCTCCGCTCGGCGGGCGCACCGCCAATTGGTCCGCGCGTCGCCTTCGCGCTCGTCACCAGCAGCCCCGCGCGCGATTGGCAAATCGAGAAATTCGCCGCGCTCGGGAACGCGCTGCTCAGTCGCGGGGTGACGCCGGTGGTGCTCGCGGCGGGGACGCCAGCGGCGATGGTGAGCCGCATGCGCGAGCTCTGCGCGCGCGCGGTGATAGTGCCCGTGCTCGACGGCGACCGTGATCGCGAGATGCGCCGATTCCTCGGCGTGCTCGCTGGCTGCGACGTGCTGCTCTCGGGCGATACCGGCCCCGCGCACATGGCCGATGCTCTTGGCGTGCCGCGCGTGACGGTGTACGGTCCAACGACGCCGGACAACTACGCGCCGGGGCTCACGACGACGATCGCCTTGCGCACGCCCGGCCCCGCCGTTCGCATTCGCGATGAAAACCGGCTGCATCGCGCTGGACACGACTTCTTTTCAGGAGTGACGGTGGACATGGTGATGGTAGAGATCATCGGGCTGCTCGACAACACGCCCGCGCGTCCCAACCGGAGGAGCGCGCATGCCGTCTGAATCGATCGGCGCGCTCATCGCGGAGCTCGCGCGCACCAACGTCGAGCTCTGGCACGAGGAGGACAAGGCGCGCGCGGGCGACGATCACCAGATCGCGGCCGCGAAGCGCAGCATCGACAAGCTCAATCAGCAGCGCAATGACCTCATCGAGCGCATCGACGATCAGGTGATGCGCACCGTGCGCGACAATCGCGACGGAGATGCGCACGCAAGAAAGGACATCGATGGCTGAGACGGTCGGCTGGCTGGCGGACAAGCTCAGCATCGTCGAGCTCAAGCGCTACCACATGCGGGAGCAGATGGAGCGCACCGATGCCGCGCCGGCGTTTCGCGACCAGTGCCGCGACAAGCTCGAGGTGCTCACGCGCCAGCGCGACGATCTCGCCGAGGAGCTGGCGACGCTGCTCGCGGACATCGCGTCGGGGCGCGTGGTGCCGCGCGTCTATCGTCAGTTCAAGATGTACAACGACCCCGCCTACCGCGTCTCGCGCGGCGAGAGCAGGGAGTGACGGGATCTCCCGCACCCCTCACGATTTTGTATCTGGACATCAATACCGAATGGCGGGGCGGGCAGCGCCAGCTCCTCTGGATGGGCGAGGGGCTGCGCCGCCACGGCGGTCGCCCGATCTTCGCGCTTCGTCCCGGCGTTCCACTGGCCGCGCGCGCGCATGCGGCAGGAATCGAGGTGATTCCGATCGACCCGTTCATCGCCGGAGGTGGCCCCTGGACGGTGTTGCGTCTCCGGCGCGTCATTCGCCGAGAGCGCGTATCGATTGTGCACGCGCAGTCGGGTCACACCATGGCGCTGGCGGCACTCGCGGCTGCGGGAACGACTGCGCGCATCGTATTTGCGCGCCGAGTGACGACGCCGCTGGGCAAGCACTGGCCGACCCGCTGGAAGTACGGTCGAGCAGAGCGACTCATTTCAGTGAGTCGCGCGGGGGTAGAAGGGCTGCTGAAAGTGGGAGTCAATCCGGCGCGCGTGCGCGTGGTTCCGAGCGGAGTTCCGCTCGAGCAGTCGATCGTGCCCGCGACTCCGGGGCTTCTGGTATCGTTCGGCGTTCCAGCAGGCGCACCGCTCGCGGTCATGGTGGCAGCACTCACCGCGGGCAAGGATCCGATTTCCTTCGTGCGAGCGATTGCAGTCGCTCGGCGCGAGGTGCCGCAGCTGCACGCGCTTATCGTTGGTGACGGACCTCTACGCAGCGCGCTCTCGCAAGAGATCGCTTTGCTTGGGCTGACCGAATTCGTGCATCTCACCGGCTTTCGCTCGGATCCCGAATCGCTCGAGTCTGCGGCCAGCGTAGTAGCGCTCTCGAGTCGAAGCCAGGAGGGGACGCCCGGTGTCTTGCTCGATGCGCTCGCGCTCGGCAAGCCCATCGTCGCCACGAACGTGGGCGGTGTGTCCGAGGTCATCGAACACGAACGTTCGGGGCTGCTCGTGCCTATCGGCGACACACAACAGCTCGGCCGGGCAATCGCTCGCGTGCTGCTGGATGTCGCCCTTTCAACGAAACTCTCAGCTGGTGCCCGGGCGCGCGCCCCCATGTTCACGATCGAGAAGACGGTGGATCGTACAATGGAGATCTACCGCGAGCTGCTTGCCGAGCATCCGGGCGCTCAATGACGACGCACCTGCTGCTGACGTCGAACTTTCCGCCCCAATACGACGGCATCGCGAGCTGGATGTCGCAATTGGCGATCCACTACGGTGGTGACACGATGCTCGTGTCGGTCGGTAGAGAGCCGGGAGACGAACAGAGCGATGCACGCCAGACGATTCGTCTGGACAGGATGCCCATCGCGCGGGAGCGGCTTCGAAATTTTCCGGGGCTAATCGCGTGGTCGAAGCGAGCGGCATATCTCGCGCGGACGCACGCAGTGTCCTTCACATGGTGCGGCAATCTGAAGCCCGCATCGTACGTCGCGTTGACTCTGCGCGTGAGGATGGGAATCCCCTACGGGATCTTTCTGCACGGCACCGAGCTGCTACTGTTGCGCGCAAGAGGACGCGGGTTCGGCAAGCACATGGCTGCGCGAATTCTGCTCGGGTCTGCCGCCGTCCTCGTGACGAACAGCGAATGGACCCGTGAGCGAACGCTGGAGGTGCTCGACGATCTGGGCATCCCGGATCGCGCAAATCGTGTATATGCCGTGCCGCTCGGCGCCGATCTCGAACGATTCCGTCCGGGGCTCGCGACAGCGCGGGTGCGCGAAAAGTATGGGCTGAATACGGGGCGGTGGTTATTGACGGTCGCGCGCCTGTTCGAGCACAAGGGACAGGACAATGGAATGCGGGCGCTGCACATTCTGCGCGACAGCGAGCCCGACCTGGGGTACGCCATGGCCGGCACGGGCGACTACGAGCCGGAGCTCCGCGCGCTTGCCGCGCAGCTCGGCCTGGGAGATCGCGTGCGGTTTCTCGGATTCGTACCGGAGGAGGATCTTCCCGCACTGTACAATGTCCCCGAGCTGTATCTGGGCGCTTCACGAGTAGCGGTCAACCACGTCGAAGGATTCGGTATCTCGCTCGTCGAAGCGGCCGCCACGGCGCTGCCCGTCGTCGCCGGCCGGGAGGGAGGAATGCCGGAAGCCGTCGTGGACGGACAGACCGGACTCCTCGCCGACCCATACGATCCCGCCTCGATCGCGGAATCAATTCAGCGAATATTGCGTTCTCCCGAGCTTGGTGCGCGACTCGGAGCTGAGGGACGGCGGGTGGCGGAGCGCAAATACAGTTGGCAGCGCGTCGCGCGAGATCTGCGCGTGATCGCGGATGCGCACGCGCACGCGCGCCGGCGGTGAGCGCGCGCGCGCTGCGGGTGCTGCACGTCGACACCGAACGCGGATGGCGTGGCGGCGAGCGGCAGGCGTTCTGGCTGGCCGAGCGTCTGGCGCGGCTGGGGCATCGCTCGGTGCTCGTCGCGCGGCCGGGAGAGCCTCTCGCGGAGCGGGGAACAGCGGCCGGGATTCCCGTGATGCCGCTCTCGCCGTTTTCGGAGTTCGACGTGCTCGCCGCGCTCTCGCTGCGGCGCGCGATCGTGCGCGAGAAGGCGGACATCGTGCATGCGCACAGTGGGCACGGGGTCGCACTGGCGGCGATGGCGACGCTCGGCACGGGTGCCCGCATGGTGCTCACGCGGCGCGTCAGCTTTCCGCTCAGGCGCAATCCGGCATCGCTGTGGAAGTACTCGCGGGCAAGCGCGATGATCGCGGTCTGTCAGGCGACCGCCGACACGCTGGTGCAGAGCGGGATCGAGTCCGCGCGCATTACCGTCGTCTACAGCGGTGTCGACCTCTCGCGAGTCATCGCCCCGGCGTCATCCGAGACGCTCGCGAAGCTCGGCGTGAAGCCAGGCGCGCCGCTCGTGGTGATGGTGGCGGCACTGGTCGGCCACAAGGATCCACTCACCTTCGTGCGCGCGATGGACGTCGCACGGAGAGCGGTGCCCGGCATCCAGGCGCTGATGGTGGGCGAGGGCGAGCTGCGCTCCGATGTCGAACTCGAGCGATCGCTGCTCAGTTTGTGCGACACCGTGCATCTCGCGGGGTATCGCACGGACGCGGACTCGCTCATGTCGGTGGCGGACGTCGTCGCGCTCAGCTCGTGCGATGACGGCATCGGTGGCGTCGTGATCGATGCGATGTCGTTCGGAAAGCCGGTTGCGGCGACGCAGGCAGGGGGGATCCCCGAGGCGGTTGTAAACGGTGAGACCGGACTGCTCGTCCCGATCGGCGATGCGGACGCGCTCGGCGCGGTCATCGCGCGGCTCGTCACCGATAAGGAGCTGGCAGAGCGCATGGGCGCCAACGGCATCCGTCGCGCGCCGCTGTTCTCGATCGACAACACGGTCGATCGCACGCTCGAAGTCTACGAGCGTGTGCTCGCCGCGCGGTCGCGATAGGCTGAGCGCCACCGCTCCACCTTGTCGAGCACATCGCGCACGGTGATGCGCGGCATGCGGCCAAGCCGGTGTGCGTACGAGATGGGATAATCCTCGCCGGGATCGCCGTACGCGTCAACGATGAGATCGTGATACCGCCTATACGGGCCGACGCGTTTGGGATTGTTGTACCCCATCAGGCTGATCACCGGCCGCCCGAGCGCAACCGACATGTGCAGGGGCGCGGTGTCGAGGGAGATCACGAGCTCGGATGCGTCGATAATCGTCACGAGGTCGCGCAGCGGAACGCCGAGCGTGTCGTGCGGCGGAACTATCATGAGCGACGAGATGCGCGCGGCCGTCGCAATCTCGCTTGGCGTGCGACCGCCGGCGAGCGACGGCTCGAGCCCGAAGTCACTTCGCAGCGCATTCGCTACCTCGGCCCATCGTTCGGCGATCCACTCCTTCTCGTGGTGCGTCGCGCCGATGACGAGCGTCGCGAAGGGGCGGGGGAGCGTGGCGCGCAACTCCTCCGCGCGAGCGAGCTCTGACGGCCATGGGCCGAGCTTCCAATGGAGCGGTTCAGCCGATACGCCGAGGGCAGCCAGGAATTCGAGATACTGGTCCTGCACGTGCTGCGGCGCGTGCGGCGGAATTCGCTGCGTGGTGAACAGCCAGTTGAGATCGCGCGCTCGTGCCTTGTCGAAGCCGAGCTTCACGGGTGCGCGCACGAACGAGGTGACGAGGCCCGCCTTGATGTAGACCTGAAGGTCGATGACGAGATCGAAGGCGCGGGTGAGGAGCGGCCGCCGAAGCGCGAGCATCCCGCGCCAGCCGCGCGATTTCTCGAAGATGAGCAGCTCGTCGACGTCCGGATGGCCGCGCACCAGCGATGCGGAGCCGGGCTGGAGGATCCAGGTGATCGTCGCTGAGGGCTCCTGTCGCTTGATCGCCGTGACGATCGGTAGCACGTGCACGGCATCGCCGATCGCGCTCATCATCACGATGCAGATGCGTCGGCCGCCACCGCTGCCAGTCGTCATCGCGAGAGCTCTATCAGCTCCCGCGCGCTGCTCTCGATCGCGAGCAGGTCAGCCTCCTCGATCGGAAGCCCCTGCTGCCGGCGCCACTTGAGCGCGGATCGCGAGAGCCGCCGCAGATTCGCATCCAGCACGTTCTGCGCGCCGGGCTTGTCGAGCCACACGCGGTCGACGTCCAGGGCGTAGGCTTCGACTCCGCCGAAGTCGTTGTCGGCGAGGAGGACGTTCTTGAGGTTGAGGTCGGGGTGGCGCGCACCCGCGATGCTGAGCGATGCTAGGAGCTTCCCCGTCGCAATGATCAGCGCGCGCTTCGAATCCGTGCGCGACAAGGTGCCGAGCGCCGCCGCGAGATCGCGGCTCTTCGGCACCTCGCGCGTGACGACGTCGGCGCGACGAAAGATCGGGCCGGCGGGATAGGTCGCGTACGCCACCACCTCGGGCGTCGACACACCGAGCTGACGCAGCTTGAGCGAGAGCTCGAGCTCGCGCGGCGCGCGCGTCGCACCAACGAACTTATCGTCCCGCAGAGCGCGGAGCAGGCCGCCGTGTCGCGAACGGCGAACGACCACGCGGTCTCCGCTCGACAGCGGCACCGCATACACGAGTCCGCGGCCGGTGAAGGGCCTGGCCTCCGGATGATGCTCGGCGTATTCATAGAAGGTGCCGTCGGCGAGCGCCTCGCGCAGCGGGGTTTCGAGCCCCGCGAGCCCTGCGCCCTCGACGCCGGGCCCGCTGAGCGCGACGTATCCCGCCGGCACTGCGAACCCCTTCACGTGCTCACGCTGTAGACCGGGATCGCCTGGCTCTTCCCCTTGAGATCCATCGTCCCGCGCTCGAGCATCGGTGGCGCATCGGTGAGCGCCGCGCGCATCGCGTTTGTGATGAGAATCTCGCCACCGCCGGCCTCGGAGCAGAGGCGGCTCGCGATGTTCACCACGTCGCCGATCACCGTGTACTCGAGGCGTCGCTCGGAGCCGATGTAGCCGGCGAAGCTCTCGCCATAGCTCAAACCGATCCCGATCTGGAGGCACGTGCGTCCCTCGCTCGCCCACTGCGCGTTGAGCGTCTCGAGCTCGCGCATCATGTCGAGCGCTGCATCCATGGCGCGGTCCGCGTCGTCCGCTGCGCCGATCGGCGCGCCCCACTGCGCCATGACGGCATCGCCGATGAACTTGTCGAGCGTGCCGCCGTGTCTGAACACGATCTCGACCATCACGGTGAAGTACTCGCTCAGCAATCGCGCGACCTCGTCCGGCTTCATCGACTCCGAGAGCGCGGTGAAGCCGCGGATGTCGCTGAACAGCACCGCGACCGTGCTCTTGTCACCGCCGAGCTTGAGCTGGTGCGCGGAGCCCGCGATCTGCGCCGCGAGACGGGGCGCGAAGAAGCGCTCGAAGTTCCCGCGCACCACCGTCTCGTGCCGGATCCGCTCCGCGAAGCGACTGTTCTCGAGCGCCACCGCCGCGATGTTCGAGAATGCGGTGAGAAACTCGAGGTCCTCCTCGTTGAAGCGATGCGTCGTGGTGATGTTGTCGACGTAGAGCACCCCCTGCACCACATCCTCCGTGCCGATCAGCGGCGCGCACATGGCCGAACGGACGCTCTGCATGAGGATCGACTGCCCGCCGAAGCGCTGGTCCTGCGGCGCGTTGTCGGAGAGCACGGCGACCCTCTCGTCGACCACCATGCGCGCGATCGACTGCGGGATCGCCTTTCCGGTAATCACTCCCTGCCGGTCGCGCGAGATCGTCGGCACGCGTCCGCCCTCCGCATCGACGAGCTCGATCGCGACGCGGTCGACGTCGAGGATCTGGAAGACGAGCTCGGTCACCTTGTCGAGCAGTGCATTCACATCGGCCGCGCGCGAGAGCCCCTTCGACACCTCGAGGAGCAGCGCGAGCTTCTTTTCCGTTCGCGCCGCACCATCGAGTCGGGAGCGATCGCCCTTCGCCTCCGCGAGATTCGCGGCGCGAAAGACGGAGGAGAGAAGTCCATCGGGGCTGTCGTAGGCGCGCTGCTTGAGCACCGTGGCGCCGGTTGGTGGAGTGACGGCGCGCGTGCGCTCGTCCTGCGGGCGAGGCGCTGCCTCCTGCACGATCAAGCGGAACGGCACCTTCCCGAACGTCAGCTCGTCGCCCACGACCACCATAGCGCTGTCCACGCGCTCGCCGTTGACGAAGGTCCCATTGCTCGAGCCGAGGTCGGAGACCTCCACCCCGGTGGCGGTGGAGCTCAGCTTCGCGTGGCGGCGCGAGATCGTCGGATCGAAGATCGGGATATCGCTGCTGGCCGCGCGCCCCACCAGGAGCGTTGAGCCCTCTCGAAGCTCGAATGACTGCGCACCGCTGGTGGAGACGATCCGAAAGGGCATGCCCCCAATATGCGGCCCCCCCGGGGGGCGCGGCGAGGGGGCCGGGCCTACCAGCTAGCGCTTTCGCACCTGCCCGATCGCCGTGAGCATCGCGCGCGCCTTGTTTTCGGTCTCCTCCCACTCGTTCGCGGGGATCGAGTCCGCCACGATCCCCGCGCCCGCCTGGATCGACGCGACGCCGTCCGCGATCACACACGT